>DASPFV010000164.1:0-15724 GCA_035620975.1 Vicinamibacterales bacterium | reverse complement strand
CTTCGTCGTACACGTGCGCAATCGTCGTCTCGCCGCTCAGCGCACCGAGGGAGTCGCTGTCGCCGTCGCCATAGCTGACGGTGACGTTGCTGACGTTCGCGTTCTCGCTGACGCCGATGGTGAACCGGGCGGGCTGGCCCGCGGTGACCGTGTCGGTCGGCGCCGTGATTCGGATCCCGGTCCGCGGCCGCAGCGTGATCTTGAGCGCCGTCTCCGACGTCTTGCCGCCGACGCTCGCCGTGACTTCGGCCTCCTGCGTCGTGGTCAAGGTGGTCGTGGCCACGCCGTTCTGATCAGTGGTTGCTGGATTCGGCGACAGGGCGCCCGCACTGGCCGTGAACGAGACAGGTATGCCACTGAGCCCGAGGCCGCTCACATCCTCGACGCGGGCCTGGATCTCCGTCGATCCCCCGCTGGGGCCGAGCGCCTGGGGATTGGCGCTCAGGATCACGCGCTCGACCGCGGCCGTCCCCACGCGCAGGTTTTCGAGACGCCCCGAGGCGCCGCCCGAGAACGCCGTGATGGTCGCCGTGCCGCTCTGGTTGCCGGCGATGAACCTCACGCGGACCTGCCCGTTCTGCGTCCGCGCCTCGGACGGCTCGATTCGCCCGATCGTCGTCGTAAATGAGACCAGCGTGCCATTCTGAACAGGCGTCCCGGCGCCGGTCGTTGGCGTCGTCGTCGTGGTTGGCGTGGTCGGTGTCCCGTTCCCGTTGCCCGTACCGTTGCCGGTCGAGGGCGGCGTGGACGTCACGCCCTGTTCGATGACGGTCGCGACGATTTCGACCTCCCCGCCGAGCGCGACCGTGTTCGACACCGGGAACAGGGTGATGACCGTTCCGCTTGGTGCGAGCAGCGGAACCTTGTCGCAGGCCGACATGAACAGGACGAGACCGGCAGCCAGCGCGGCGCACAGAGCGCCAGCGGTTCGACGGCGTTGTGTTACCATAAGGTCCGCTAAAGATATTACGCTCATGAGTTTACGTGGTCAAGGCGGCGAGCGGGGCTACGCAATGGCGGCGCTGCTCGTGAGCCTCGCAGTGATGTCCGTGCTGATGTCGGTGGCGATGCCGGTGTGGAGGCACGAAGCGCGTCGCGAGAAGGAAGCCGAGCTCGTGTTCCGCGGCGAGCAGTACGCCCGGGCCATCGCCCTCTATCGATCGAAGAACGCGAACAACTTTCCGCCGAGCATCGACGTGCTGGTGCAGGGCAAGTACCTGCGGAAGAAATACAAGGACCCGATGGCGCCAGATGGCGAGTTCCGCATCGTCCCGCTCGGCGGCCAGGCCGGGCAGCAGGGCACCGGGCAGCAGACTCCAGGCCCTGGCGGTCGTGGTTCTCAGCCGCCAGGCCGCGGTGCGACGGTGGCGCAGCCAGGGCTCGTCGGGCAGACGCCGATGGCCAGCGGCGGGATCATCGGCGTCGCGAGCAAGAGCACCGAAACCTCGATCCGGATCTACAAAGGACAGACCCGATACGATCAGTGGCCGTTCACCTTCAACGTGGTCAACCGTCCGGGCGGCAACGTTCCTGGGGCTCAGACGCCAGGCATGCCGGGCGGCCGCGGCCAGCCGCAGCCGGGGATGGGCAGTCCGGGGAGGGGAGGCCGCGGTCCGGGCAGGGGGACTCTCCCGACGCGTCCCGGTGAGGGCCGGGGCGGTCTGCCCGTCGGCCCGGGCCAGTCCATCATCCGTCCTCCGGGCGGATAGCATCAATCGTTCTGACGACGTGGCAGGGCGGCGGTTGGACATTGACCGCTCGCTGATTGCCGGCCAGCCCGCTCTCACAGCCGGAACACATCCCGCAGCACGGCATCGTGCAGTCGCGGGCGGACCTGCCGGATCTTCTCGTTCTCCCGCGTCGGATGTACCCGGTTCGTCAACAGCACGATGTAGAGATCACGCTCCCAGTCGATCCACAGCGAGGTGCCGGTGAACCCGGTGTGCCCGATAGCCGTGGGCGACATCAGCGTGCCAGACGACGACGAGGGCAGCGTGGTGTCCCATCCCAGCGCACGGGAGCTGGCCGGGAGACCCGCGCGTCTGATGAACTCGCGCATCGTCGCCGGACCGGCCAGGATTGGCTCGCCGGCGATGGTGCGCAGCGCCGCCCGCGCGAACGCGCCAACGGCGGCGGCGGTACCGAAGAGTCCGGCGTGTCCGGCCACGCCTCCCAGCGCCCAGGCGTTCTCGTCGTGCACCTCCCCGACGATCAGGCGTCCGCGCCAGGCGTCGATCTCTGTCGGCGCGATGCGGGGTCGCAGAGCCCGGGCGGGCCGGTAGACGAGCGGGTCCGCGGTGAGAAACGACGCGAGGCGCTGGAACTGCGCGTCGAGGCCCGCCATCAAATCGGTGGTGCCTGGCGTAGCAGCGGCGCGGGCCGGGTGCGCGTCCTCCAGGACGAACCCGAGCAGGATGAAGCCCAGGTCGCTGTAGATCGATTGGGTCCGCGGCGGGTACTCGAGCGGCAGCGTGCTGATGGCACGCTGGAACTCTGCCCTGCCGGTCAGGTCCCGGTAGAACGGCAGGTAAGCCGTCAGCCCGCTTGCGTGCGCGAGGACGTCCCTGATCGTCACCGACTCCCGGTCGACGCCGCGCCATTCAGGAATCCGCTCGGCCAGCGGCTCGTCGAGCCTCAGACGCCCGTCGTCCACGGCCCGCATCGTGAGCGTCGCAGTGGCGATGACCTTCGTCAGCGACGCGAGATCGAAGATCGTGTCCAGTCTGGTGGGCGGTGCACCGCGCCCGAAAGTGAGCGCGCCGAAGGCTTCGCGCCTGACGACCTCCCTGCTGCGGCCCACTTCCAGGACGGCGCCGGGAAACGCGCGATCGGCCACTCCCTCGCGGAGCACGCCCGCGGCGCCCGGCAGCGCGTCAGGCATGAGGACGTTCCGGCAGCACCGCCGACGCGGCGAGCGCGCCCCCAACCGTCACCGTGGAGCCGATGAAGGCGTACCAGGTCCAGGCCGTTGCCCCCGTCCACCAGACGCCCAGCAGGACGCCGATGCCGAGCGACATGCCGGCAATCATCGCCCTGGATCCGATGCGGGTCGTGAGCACGCCAACGAGGAACGCTCCCAGGACCGGTCCGGCCGACAGCGAGAGCACCGCGAGGCCGGCATCGAGCACCGACCTGATCCACTGACCTCCCAGCGCGACGGCGATCTGGGCGACGCCCCAGAAGATGGTCGCGGCCCGGGACACACGCATGAGCGTGGGCTGGTCCGCGTCCGGCCTGACGTACTTGAGGTAGAAATCGTTCACGGTGGTGGCGGCGAGGGCGTTGATCGACGGCGACAGCGCTGCCGCCACGATCGCGGCGACGATGAACCCGGCCGCACCGTGGGTGAGGGAGGTCACCACGAACAGCGGCAGCACCTCGTCGTTCGACGCCAGCGCCCTGGGCAGCGGCGTCTGCTGATAGTAGGTGAACAGCATCACCCCGATGATCAGGAACAGCACGAACTGGAGGAAGACGATGACGCCGCTCAGGATCAGCCCCGAGGCCGCAGCCTGCGCGGAGCGCGCGGAGAGCAGCCGCTGGACCAGGAACTGATCCGTCCCATGGGTCGCGAGCGTCAGCGCGACCCCGCCGAGGATGCCGGCGGCGAACGTGTAGATGCGCGTGACGTCCAGGCTGAGATCGATCACCTGGAACTTGCCCGCCGCGACGCCGGTCGACACGACCGCCGCCCAACCGCCGTCGATGCGTTCCAGGAGCCCGAACAGCACTACGAACGCGCCGGCCACGTACACGAACATCTGCACGACGTCCGTCCAGAGCACGGCCGCGACTCCGCCACGCGTCGTGTAGATGATCATCGCGGTGCCGAGCGCGACGATTGTCAGCGACACGTCGACCCCGGTCACGACGCTGATGACGAGCGCGGTCGCGAAGAGCCGTACGCCGTCGGCGAGGGTGCGCGTCACGAGGAAGATCGCCGCGGCGATGTTCTTGACGCCCGAACCGAACCGGCGTTCCAGCAGCTCGTACGAGGTGTACAGCTCGCCGCGGAAGTAGGCGGGGATGAAGAGGACGCTCACCAGGACCCGGCCGACGATGTAGCCCAGGGCGAGCTGCAGGAAGGTCATGTTTCCGGCGTAGGCGCCGGCGGGCACGCCGATGAAGCTGAGCGTGCTGGTTTCGGTCGCCACGATCGTGAAGCAGATCGCCCACCAGGGAATCGAGCGTCCGGTCAGGAAGTAATCGCGGGTCGTCTTCTGGAACCGGGCGAACCAGGAGCCGAAGGCCGTGATTGCGAGGAGATAGCCGGCGATGACCGCGTAGTCGACCCAGGTGAGGACCATCTCGAGGGGGCGCTCAGTCGCCCGCGCTGCCGTCGCTCGCGGCGCTCAGCGCGAGCCTTCCGTGCCGGCCGGCCGGGCGAACGCGGATCGCCCGACGAGCCCCAGGTAGTCCGCAATCGGCTGGCGCGAATCGGTGAGGCTGTCGTAGGAGAACAGCACGAAGCCGGCCGTGCCGAGCCGACGGGCTGTGCGGATGTTCTCGATCGTCTGGCCGGGCGAGAGGCGGTACGCCCCGATGCCTGCCCACACGACCGAGCCGCCGGCCACGGCGCGGGCTGCGGCAATCTGCTCGGCGAACCGGGCCGGCTCAGGCGTGTAGGCCATCGGAGCGACCGCGTCCACGACCCTCGTCTCCAGCCAGCGGGGCCAGTCCTGCATCTTGTGCGCGCGGGCCTCCTGGGCATCGGGGGCCGTGGCGACGGTGAACAGTGCGTCAGGACGTTCGGCCTTGATCGCCGTCCGCAGGCGGGTGACGAGCCCGGTCATCCGCTCGAGGCGGAAGGCCGTCCAGTCGGCCGGCAGGGCGTCGGGGTAGGCGAAGAGATCGTCGGTCTCCTTCCGATCCAGCTCGCGGCGGACCGCCGGTGTGAGCCTGGCACGAACCGCCGCTTTGAACTCGCCGATAGCCGTCCGGCTGTAGTCGAATCGGGACGAGGGATAGCGTGCGTAGTCGAGGTGGATGCCGTCGAGCGCGTATCGGCGCGCGAGATCCCGCACCACGCCCTCCACGTGAGCCGCGGCCCCGGCCGTCACCGGGGAGGCGTACAGGCCTTCGACGTCGGATTGTGCGCGCGTCCAGCGCGCGAGCCGCCCGACGTACGCGGGACTCTGCGGACCGGCCTTCGCGAGGTCCTGCGCGATGTCGCGCGGCACCATCAGCCACTCCGGATGCCGGTGGATCAGATGGGTTCGGGCCGCCGGGAGATCGACGGCGCTCGAGACGAGGTTCACGTTGACCCACGCGTGGAGGCGGAGACCCGCGTCCCGTGCGGCCTCGAGCACCGTCGCCAGCGGATCGAACGACTGTGGCTGGCGCTGCAGATCCGCGGCGCGCGGTTCGAGCCCGCCGGCGAACCAGGCGTCACCGCGCCCCCGGACCTGCACGAGCAGCGTGTTGAACCCGTGCTCGCGCGCCGCCCGGACCATGGTGTTGATCGACTGCGGGGAGATCAACGAGGTGCGCAGAACCCAGAGCGCCCGTACTTCCTCGCTCGACACCTGCGCGGCGAGGCCGCCATCGAAGGGGAGGCCGACGGCTGTGGTGAGGGCGAGGCTCGCAGCCGCCAGCACCGGGAGGAGGACGCGAGGAGGACGGAGGCTCCGCGTCCCGGAGCGGACCCGGCGAGTTTCGTGCATAAAAATGAGCAAAATTAGCAGTTCGTCCGGCGAAGTGTCAACGCGTTTCTCGCGGCTTCGGACGGGCTCACACGCGCGAAGGGCTGCGCTGCTGATAAGCTGAGTCGCAGCGGCGAGCCGCAGGCCGGGGACGCGGGCCGCGACCGGCAACCCCATGATCCACGTACTGGGTATCGATGCAGGCGGAACCAAGACCGTCTGCTTTCTCGCCGACGAGTCCGGTCACGTCGTCTCGGAGGCGCGCGGGCCGGGCGCCAACCTGCAGGCCGTGGGTGAGCTGGGAGTCGAGAAGGTCCTCCACGACGTCATGGAGGCGGCGCTCGGCGATCGCGACGTGGTGCCGACGGCGATTTGCCTCGGCATCGCCGGTGTCGATCGGCCGGATGATTTCGCGGTGGTCCGGGGGATCATGCGGCGCATCGGTTACAAGGCGCGCGTCGTGGTCGTCAACGACGCGCTGGTGGCCCTCGAGTCCGGTGCTCCCGGCCGCCCCGGCGTCGTGATCGTATCGGGCACGGGTTCGATCGCGTACGGAAGGAACGCGGCAGGCGAGTCGGCCCGGGCCGGCGGCTGGGGCTACGTGCTCGGCGACGAGGGCAGCGGGTATTGGATCGGCCGTGCCGCGCTGCGGGCCGTGCTGCGTGAGGCGGACCAGCGGGGGCCGGCCACGGCACTGACGCCCATGCTGCTGGCGCATTTCGGCGTGTCGGAGGCCCAGGGGCTCATCCACGAGGTGTACCACACGAACCTGAAGCCGACCGCGATCGGCGCGCTGGCGCGCTGCGTCCAGGCGGCGTTCAGCCAGGGGGACCCCGTCTCGATCGGCATCCTGCGCGGGGCCGCCAACGAGCTCGAGGCCTCGGGCCTCTCCGTCGCCCGCCGGCTCGGGCTGGTCGGGGAGCCGTTCTCGTGCGTCCTGGCGGGGGGCATTTTCCGGGCCGTTCCGTGGCTGCACGAGGAGCTGCTGCGCCGGCTGCCCGTGGCCGCGCCCCGCTGCGAGGCCTGGCTCCTCGACCGCGAGCCGGCGGCGGGCGCCGTGACGCTGGCGCTTCAGGAAGCCGCCGGCGGCGCCCGCATCCCGGTCTACCTCCGGAGCTGATGGTACTCGGCCGTCCCCGCGTCTCGATCTTTCCGAACGAGCCTGCGGTCGCGCGCGCGCTCGCGCGGCGAGTCGCCGACGCGCTCGCGAGAACGCCATGGATCGTCCTGGGATTGCCCACGGGCCGTACCCCCGTGCGGTTCTACCACGAGCTGGCCAACCTCGCGGCCCACGGCAGGGCCGATTTCTCGCAGGTGCGGACGTTCAATCTCGACGAGTTCCTCGGGCTGCCTCCGTCCCATCCGGGCAGCTACCGGCAGTTCATGGAAGCGCACCTGTTCGGCCGCGTGCGCCTGCCGGCCGAGCGGATTGGATTCCTGAACGGCGCCGCACCGGATCCCGGGCGCGAGTGTGCGCGCTACGAGAAGGCAATCGCCGAGGCCGGCGGCATCGACATTCAGATCCTCGGGATCGGGACGAACGGCCACATCGGTTTCAACGAGCCCGCGCCGGAGCTGCAGTCGCGCACCCACCGCGTGCGCCTCACGCCCGAGACGCGCCGCAGCAACGCAGGGCTGTTCGGCGGCGATCCGGCCGCCGTGCCCGCCGAGGCGCTCTCGATGGGCATGGCGACCATCCTCCAGGCGCGCGCGCTCGTGCTGCTCGCGACCGGCCGGACGAAGGCGGCCTGCATCGAGCGCGTGGTGAACGGACCCATCACGACGGCGCTGCCGGCGTCGTTCCTGCAGCTCCACCACGACGTGGAGATCATGCTGGACAAGGCTGCAGCCGAGCGGCTGGAGCGATGAGGTCGTGGCGAGGCCCGGCGCTCAGGCCCCGAGCAGCTGGCGCAGGCGGTGCTCGACGTCCTCGCCAATCGCCACGCGCACCGAGTCGTCGGCCTTCCGGAGCCGCGCGAGCGCCTGCGGCCGCGTGAGACCGGACTTCTGCATGACGATCGCCGCCTTGACGTTCCAGCGTGCGCGCTTCAGCAGGGCGTCGGCCTCGTCGTAGGAGATGCCCGTGACCACGCCGAGGATCCGCCGCGCGCGGTCCTTGAGCTTCTCGGAGCCGGTCTGCACGTCGACCATGAGGTTGCCGTAGGTCTTGCCGACCTTGATCATCGCGATCGTGGTCAGCATGTTCAGCACCATCTTGGTGGCTGTTCCGGCCTTCAAACGGGTCGATCCGGCGATCAGCTCGGGGCCGACCGCCGGCGCGATCTGCAGGTCGACGAACGTCTGCAGCTCGGACCCCGGCCAGCAGGTCACGAAGATGATCTTGGCGCCCGCCTTGCGCGCGCGCGTCAGCCCGCCGCGGACGAAGGGAGTCATGCCGCTCGCCGAGACGCCGATCACGACGTCCCGGCGGCCGAGGCGCAGGCGGCCGATGTTGCGGGCGCCCTCCTCGTAGTTGTCCTCGACGCCCTCCCTGGCACGGAACACCGCCTCCTGCCCGCCGGCCATGACCGCCTGCACGGTGTTCGGGGTCGTTCCGAACGTCGGCGGCATCTCGGAGGCCTCGACCACGCCGAGCCGGCCGCTCGTGCCGGCGCCCACGAAGATGATCCGCCCCCCTTTCCGCAGCGCCTGCGCGAGGATCTCGACGCCGTGCGCGATGCGTTCCTTCTCCTTGTGGACGGCGGCGATCACCTTCCGGTCCTCGGCGACGATGATCTCGATGATGTCGCCGACGGCCGCCTTGTCGATCGCGAGGCTCGCGGGGTTGATGGCTTCGGTGGGCAGCGACTGCCACTTCGACTGCGTGTGCATGGGCGGAACGTCCCGTTGATCCGGACTCGTGACGAGCCAACCTTTAACACTACTCTTCGGGTTGCGGAGTGTCAAACCACGGACCCCGAGGAACCTGCTAGACTCCGGGAATCGATGTCCGAAGCCAGCCTGCAGCGATCCGGCCGAGCCGCCGGGCCCGATCGACTCGATCGCCTGGCGGATGTCGCCGGCCGTCTGGAGCGTGAGCTCGCCCGGGCGATCGTCGGTCAGCAGCGCGTGGTGCGCGAGATCCTCATGGCGTTCCTGGCCGGCGGCCACTGCCTGCTGCGGGGCGTGCCGGGCCTGGCGAAGACGCTGCTCATCCGCACGCTCGCCGAGGCCGTTGACCTGAAGTTCAATCGGATTCAGTTCACCCCCGACCTGATGCCGTCCGACATCGTCGGAGCGGAGATCATCGAGGAGGAGCGCGCCACGGGCCAGCGGACGATTCGGTTCATCCGCGGCCCGATCTTCGCGAACATCGTGCTCGCCGACGAGATCAACCGGACGCCGCCCAAGACTCAGGCGGCGCTGCTCGAGGCGATGCAGGAGTATCAGGTGACGGTGAGCGGCGTGCGATACGAGCTCGAGCGCCCGCTCTTCGTGCTCGCAACGCAGAACCCGATCGAGCAGGAGGGTACTTATCCGCTGCCCGAGGCGCAGCTCGATCGCTTCCTCTTCAACGTCGTGATCGATTACCCGACGGCCGAGGAGGAGCGCCGCATTCTGGCGTTGACGACCGGCAACGTGATGCCACAGGTGTCGGTCGTCGCGTCGGGCGAAGAAATCGAGCGGCTCCACTCCATCGTCCGCGACGTGCCTGCCGCCGAGAACGTCATCGACTACGCGGCACGGCTCGTGCGCGCAACGAGGCCTGGCGGGCCCGAGATCGTTCCCGAGGCGGTGTCGAAATGGGTACGCTGGGGTGCAGGCCCGCGCGCCGGCCAGGCCCTGCTGCTCGGCGCCAAGGCGCGGGCGCTGCTGGACGGCCGGAGTGTCGTGAGCTTCGAGGACATCGAGGCCGTGGCCCTCCCCGTGCTGCGCCACCGCATTCTGGTGAATTTTCAGGCCGAAGCTGACGCGATCGATGCCGATCAGATCGTCGCGCGCGTTCTCGAGGCCGTGCATCCCGGTCGCTGACGCGCGTCGCGGACCCATGGACCCCGCACTCCTCGCATCGATCGGCGACCTGGAGCTCGTCGCCCGTGTCGTGGTGGACGGGTCGGTCTCGGGGCTGCACCGGAGCCCGTTCCACGGGTACAGCGCGGAGTTCAGCCAGTACCGTCACTACCGGTCGGGCGACGATCTCAAGCACGTCGACTGGAAGCTGTTCGCCCGCACCGATCGCTTCTACACGCGCCAGTATCGCGAGACCACGAATCTCGTCGCCGGCCTGGTCCTGGATGCCAGCGCGTCGATGGGGTACCGCGGGTCGGGCGCCGTCTCGAAGCTCCAGTACGGACGCCTGCTGCTCGCCGGCCTGGCGCACCTGCTCGGCCGCCAGGGAGACGGGGTGGGGCTCGTCGTGTTCAGCGACATCGTCCGCGAGTACCTGCCCGCGCGGCGCGGTCAGCTGCACATCCGCCGCCTGCTCCTTGCGCTGTCGAAGGTCGAGGCGTCGGGGGGCACTGCGGCTGCCGGTCCGCTGCGCAGCGCAATCGAGCGGCTCGGCCGCCGCGGCCTGCTCGTGATCGCCTCCGACCTGTACGAGGAAGACGAGCTGGTGGAAGGTGAGCTGCGGCGAGCCGTGCACATCGGTCACGAGGTGGCAGTCCTTCACGTGCTGACGCCGGAGGAGATTGATTTCCCGCTGATGAAGGACGCCGAACTCGAGGACATGGAGTCCGGGGTCCGCGTGCCGGCCAGCGCGGGCTCGCGCGACGACTACCGCGCGCGGGTCCGGGCGTTCCTGGATCGGTGGAAAACGCGCTGCGCGAGTCTGGGGATCGATTACGTGCGCGCGACCACGGACCTGGCGCCCGATGCCGTCCTGCGGAGCTATCTCCTGCAGCGGGCGGGGCGCATCGTGGGCTGATGGTCTGGCTCGACCCTGGCGCGCTCTGGGCCCTGACGTTCGCGGCAGGGCCGATCCTCGTCCATCTCCTGCGGAGCCGGCGGGCCCTCCGCGTGCCTTTCCCCAGCACCAGGTTCGTGCGGGCGACGGCGCCGACTTCGGTCCGCCTGCGCCCGCCCTCCGACAGGCTGCTGCTGGCGGTGCGCGTCGCGATCGTGGCGCTGGGCGCGTGCGCGCTGGCTCAGCCTCTGATCCTCACCGCCGCCCGCGCAGCGGCCTGGAACGCCCGCGTTGCGCGCGTCGTGGTACTGGACACGAGCGACAGCATGGGTCTGCTCCAGACGGGCGGGACGGCCTCGCGCGCCGAAGCAGCCGTGGGTCCGGAGCTCGCGGGAGCATCAGCCGTCCGCCGTATCGAGACACCCGACCTCGCCGCCGGCATCCTCAGCGCGCTGGCCTGGCTCGAGACAGCACCGCCGGCGCGCCTGGAACTCGTGGTCGTCTCCGACTTCCAGCTGCACGCACTCGCCGCGTCCGGCCTGGCGCACGTGCCTCAGCACGTCGGCATCAGGCTCGTGCGTGTCGGTGATCGCGTCGAGCGCCGTCAGGTCGAGGGTGGCGTTCTGTTCAAGGCCCCCGGAGTGCCCGCGCGCCGCCTGGAAATCGAGATCTCGCCGACCGGGACGAGTGCCAGCTTCGACGCGACAGATGTGCCCGACGTCGCCGGTCTGACCCTCGTCGCGCCGTCTGACAGGACGAGGGAGGCCGACGCGCTGCTCGACGCCGTTGCGCGAGCGGGATCCCCGGCTCCCCGGGCGGACCAGCCGGTGATCATTCGCTTCACGGGGGCCCCTCCGGGGCCTGAGCCCGAGCGCGCGATGCCACCCTGGATGCTGCAGACCCTCGCTCGACTGACCCTGGATACCCAGCTGCTGCGCCTGGCGCGAGGAATTCACAGCCAGCCGCTCTCCGCCGGCGATGCGCGGGTCGTAGTCTTACGGGATTCGAGCCGGAAGCCTCTGGTGCAGGCGGCCGCAGTACCCGGCGGCCTCGAGCTCGAGGTCGGAGCCGACGTGGCCACCTATTTCGCCGCCGCACTCGTGCGAGGCGCCCTCCAGGCGCGGCGGGGTTCCGCGGCCCGGGCCGAGGAAGAAGTACGAACGCTCGACGATGACACCCTCCTTGCCTGGTCGCGTCCCGCAGGGGATGCCCCGCCGGAGGCCTGGCGAAACGCGGAATCGTCCGACGCCCGCTGGTGCTGGCTCTTTGCGATCCTTCTCCTCGGAATCGAGGCCTGGCTGCGCGGCCTGGGGAGTACGGCGTCGGCGGGGGAGCGTCGTGATGCGGCGGCCTGACACGAGCGGGTCGCCGTCCGCGGCCCAGGTTGCAAGGTGGCTGCGTCGTACGGCGCGGCGGCTGCTGCTGCGCGACGCAGTGCGAATCGGAGCAGGGCTCGCTGTTGCAGCGGCCCTGCTGTGGATTACCCGCGGGATCGTCCCTGGCTGGGCGCGGCTCGCCATCGTATTGGGCAGCGGCATCCTGGCGAGCGTCCTGCTGTACGCAAGGCGACCTGCCCTGGACCGGTGGTCCACACGCGCAGCTGCCCGGGCCGTCGAGCGGCGGGCGCCCGAGAGCCGCAACGTGGTGTTCACGGCCGCCGAGCTGATCGCCCACGGAGATCGGGCCCACGCGTGGATTCGCGAGCGCGTGTTCGAGGACGCGCTACGGGTCTCGGACGCGCACGCCCAGTCGGACCTGGTGCCTCTGCGGTCGACGATGGCTCTGGGCGTCTTCGGGCTGCTGATGGCCTTTGCGCTCCTGTGGGCGCCCGTCCCGGAGCCAACGTCTGCCCGGCCCTCGGCGCGGGACGCGCAGGAGAGCGACGACGCGACCTTCGTCATTCACGGCACGATTACGCCTCCCGCGTACACCGGGGCAGCGGCTCGATCGCTGGTGGATCCGAAGGAGATCGAGGCCCTTCAAGGGAGCCGCCTTCAGCTGTCCGTCCGCGCCCGCCAGGGCGAATGGCGGGTCCGCTTCGGCTCTACCGACCTGCCGGTGGCTTCGTCCGGCGGCGAGCTGCGTGTGGAGACCACGTTGAAGGAGCCAGGGTACTTTGCGGTTGAGGACGGGCGCGGCTCCCGTACACGGCTCATTCCTCTGACCCTGCTGCCGGACCACGCTCCCCAGATTCGTGTCGTCACACCGGGGAAGGACCTCCTCGTGCCGGATGCCTCGGCTGCGATTGCCGTCTCGGCGGAGGCCTCGGACGATTACGGCCTGGCATCCGTCGAGCTGCGGTATACCAGGGTCTCGGGGTCGGGAGAGCAGTTCCAGTTCGCTGAGGGCAGCGTGCCACTGCAGGTGGCGCGACACGACCCGCGCAGCTGGTCCGCGTCCGGCGTGTTGCCGCTCGGTCGCCTTGGTCTCGAGCCCGGCGACGCGCTCGTCTATCGCATCGCCGCACGGGACGCACGCGCCGGCGAGGCGGGGCTCGCCTCGTCGGACACGTTCATGGTCGAGATTGCCGCGCTCGGCCAGCCGACGCTCGCCGGCTTCGAGCTGCCGCCGGACCGCGAGCGCTACGCGCTGAGCCAGCAGATGATCGTGCTGAAGATTCAGCGCCTTCGGGTGCGGGAGCCCCGGCTGGCTCGCGAGACGCTGGCCGAGGAAGCCGGCGGCATCGCAGCCGAGCAGCGGTCGGTACGCGCGAACTACGTCTTCCTCCTCGGCGGGCACGTCGAGGACGAAGAAGAGGAAGCGGAACACTCGCACGAGATTCAGGAAGGGCGGCTGCAGCACTCGGCACGGCGCGACATCGACCTGGCGATTCAGCACATGAGTCGGACCGAGCTGGCGCTGGCCACCGTGTCCACTGCCAGCGCCCTGGCTCACGCGCGCGCTGCCGTGCAGGCGCTTCAGCGCGCGTTCGGCCGCAGTCGATACATCCTCCGCAGCCTGGCCGTGCGGAGCCGGCTCGACCCCTCGAGGCGCCTCGTCGGCGAGCTCGATCGTGCCTCGAGCTGGCAGCGCGATCGCCTGGAACCCGAGACGGACGCACGCGCCGCCGCTGCCCGCCGCATGCGCGAAGATCTGCTTCGCCTGCTTCCGGAGATTGGATCCCGCCGCCCGCCGGCTTCGGAAATGAGCCGCCTCGCCGAGGACGCGCTCCGGACGGCCCCGGGCGACGTCAACTGGCAGCGGCTGTCGGCTCTGCTGCAGCAGCTCGCAGCGCCTGACGGTCCCGCGGAGATTACCCGGACGCTCGCAGACGCGTTGTCGCTGCTGACGGAGGAGGCGGGCCGCGGGACAGCCCCGGCCGTCGAGCCGGACGTCGGCGAGGGCGGCCTGCTGCGGAGCGCCTGGGCCGACGGAGGTCCGGGATGACGACCACCTGGCTCCGGGTCGCTGCCGTCGTCACGGCCGGCATCGCCGTCGCGGATCCCTCGTGCACGACGAGAAGGGCGCTGCCGCCGAACGTGCATGTGCGCCTGACCGGCCCCGGTGCGGTCGACGATCTGGCGGCGGACCTGCGCGTGCGCCTGACCCGTGCGCGGCCGGACGGCGTGACCTTCGATCCTGCGGCCCCGCCATCCGCAATAGTGGTGCTGGGCGAGCGGGTGCCGGACGACGTGTTCGCAGCAGGAGCGCCGGTGGTGCTCGTGTCTCGGCTGCCAGCGCCGCGCTCCGGCGCCGTCGTGAGCGCGTCGGATCCCCGCCCGTCCCTCGTCGGCTGGACTGCGCGGGTTCCAGCGCGGGTCCACGGGCGGGCGATGAGCGGAAAGCGCAGCTCGGTGACCCTCGAACATCGCGGGATTCCACTTGCGCGCGTCGAGCACCGGTGGACCGCCGATGACGAGGTCTTCGACCCGGGGTTCACGTTCCTGCCGACCGGGCCCGGGCTCACGGAGCTGGCCCTTGTCGTGCGACCGGTGGACGGGGACGCGGGCGAAGAGATGAAGACGCACCTTCGAGTACTCGCAGAGGCCCGCAGGCTGAAGGTGCTCGCGCACGACACCAGACCGTCGTGGGCTGCAGCCTTCGTCCGTCGGGCGATCGATGGCGATCCACTCTTCGAAGTCGCCTCGATTGCCGGAGTGTCGCGTGACATCAGCGTCCGCGCCGGCCAGCCGCCCAGGCGCCTGGACCCGGCGGCGCTGGAGGCGTTCGAAGTCGTCGTCATCGGCGCCCCAGAGGAGCTCTCGACGGGAGACGTCGCCGCTCTCGACCGCTTCGTGCGCGACCGGGGAGGCGTCGTCGCCCTGCTGGCCGATCGGTTGCCCCGCGGTCCGTACGCCCGCCTGCTGCCGGTCGCGTTCGCGGAGCGTCTCTTCGATCGCCCGCAGAAGATCTCGTCGGGGGTCGGCTCTCTGTTTGGAAGCGAGTTCGCCCTTCCGGCGGTCCTGCCGCGGGGAATCGAGCCGCTCGCCACGCTGGCCCACGAAAGCAGCTCCAGAGCGGCGGTCTTCGCGTGGCCGGCCGGGTCGGGCCGGTTCATCTTCTCGGGCGTGCTCGATGTCTGGAGATTTCGTGGACGAGACGACGGCTTCGACCGGTTCTGGCGGGCCCATCTGACGGCGGCAGGGGCGGCCGTTCGGCCGGTGCTCGACGTCGACGTGGCCCCGGGTATCGCCAGCCCCGCGGATCGCGTCACCGTGACGGTCCGCGCGCGTATGAGCGCATTCGATTCCTGGCGCCGCCGAAGAGCCACCCCGGCGCTCTCGGTCGAAGTGGCGGCCCCAGATGGATCGCGGCAGTGGGTGCGGATGTGGCCGCTGGAGGAAGCTGGGGTCTTCGAGGGAAGCTTCGATGCCGGGCCGCCGGGTGACTACGATGTAACGGCGACCGCCTCCGATGCCGGTGTTCGCACCGGGCAGACGAGGCTGGCGGTGCGCGCCGGTGCGGACCGACCGCTCGCGGTCGACGTCGATCCCGTCGCCCTCGTACGGGCCGGCGGCGGCATCGTGACCGCACCCGGCGATCTCGATCCGCTGCTCAGCGTGCTGAAGACCCTGCAGACGGGCGAGCAGCTGCGGGAGGTGAGGCCGGCGAGGTCGTGGCCGTGGGCCGGGACGTTCGCGGGGCTGCTCTGCACGGAGTGGCTCCTGCGGCGCCGGGCCGGAGCGAGGTAACGCGTGCCCGATTCCGACGCGAGCGTCGAAACGTACCTGAGCTACCTGCGGGACGTGCGGCGCGTAGCCCGCAACACCGTCGAGAGCTACGCGAGGGACCTCGC
>DASPFV010000163.1:0-11245 GCA_035620975.1 Vicinamibacterales bacterium | reverse complement strand
AGCGACGGCGATGGGGGGTCCGGCGGGGCGAAGCCCCCCGGTTTCTCTTTAGGATACCGCATCGAAAACACAGCGGACGATGTCGTCGGCCACCTCGATTCGCGTATCGGGGCGCTCCTGCAGGACCCGCGCGCGGAGCGCCGACAACGTCGGGTATCCGTCCGTCCCGTCGAACAGTCGCGCATCGTCGACCAGGACGACGTGGCCCCGGACGTCATGACGGAGGACGGCGGTCATCTCGGCCGCGATGGGCGTGTCGATCTGCCCGCGGGCCGACTCGCCGCCCATGAAGTGTCCGTCGAGCCAGAAGAGCGCCGGCTCGCGCAGGTCCTCGAGGAGCCTCGGCAGCAGCACGCCGCTGTCGCCCTGCAGGACGGCGATGTGCGGCTCGCGGGCGAACCGCGCCGCCGCCGCGGAGTGAAGGTGGGACGAGAGCTCGATCGTCACGATCCGATCGAACCGGCGCCTGACGGCGTGAACCATCTCGCCGGTGAACGTGCCGGTCTCGACGAACGTTCGAAGGCCGTACCGCCTCTGGTAGCGGAGGACGGCCCGCTGCTTCACGACGTGAGGAGGCGGCACCTGCCCGCCCGCCATGCGCCACTGGAGCTCGACCCGCCATCGGGTGAAGCCCACCAGCGGCCTCGTCATCGACGCCCGTCGCCACGCGGCGCGCAACCCGCTCACGCGGCCCCCGGCGCGCGATCCGGCGCGGCAGCTGCGCGGGCGGCCGCGCCGATCAGCGCGTCGGCGAGCTCGCGCATCCGGTCCGCTTCCCGGTACCCGTGTGCGGTCGTGCGCGCCGCCGTGCCCAGGCGGCTGCACAGAGCGTCATCGGCGATCAGCCGCTCCACAGCGTTCACGATCGCGCCGGCGTCGCGCCTGGGGACAATCAGGGCGTTGCGCTCGTGCCGGAGCGCGTCGATCGCCACGCCGACCGGCGTGCTCACGACGGGTAGACCGCTCGCCATCGCTTCGAGCACCGCCACCCCGAAACCCTCATAGAGGCTGGGAAAGACGAACACGTCGGCCTCTGCGTGACATCGGAGCAGCGCGTCGCGATCCAGGCGCGGCAGAACGACGACGCGCGGGCGCACCCGAGCCTCGAACGCGCTCCTGACCGCTTCGGCCCCGGCGAGCGTGCCGGCGCACACGAGGCGCAGGTCCCGATGCCGGCCCGCCAGCTCGCCGAAGGCGGCGGCCAGATAGGCGGCGCCTTTCATCGGCAGCCACTGGCCGACGAAGAGGAGCGATCGCACCGGACGCGCCTCACGCGATCCGGCCGTGAACTCGTCCGGCACGCCATGGGGCACCACCCGCACGCGGCCGGGCGGTGCCCACTTCCGTGCGGCGACCGCCTCCCGCTCGCCCGAGTTGAGGCAGGTGACGAGAGCGGCGCGTCGGCAGGCGATCGACAGCGCCATCGGCATGAAGCGCTCCTGAAGCAGCCGGTACCGCCAGCTCAGCCCACCGGCCCGCCGCGACTCCTCCTGCAGCTCCCGGTGATAGAGGGGCTCGAGCCCGTGGAACGCGACGACGTGAGGCAGGCCCGCGAGCGCGCCCGAGGCCGAGGCCCACCAGCCGGCATAGCTGTGGAACACGACCAGATCGAGCGCTGCGCGATGGCGGCGGATCCACCGGGCGACCGCGAGCGGGTACACGAGGGGGGTCCACCGCCCGAGACAGCGGCGCGAAAAATCGTCCGGCGTCACGATCGTGGTGCCGTGCCCCGCCGCAGCGAGCGCGCCAGCGAGCGCCCGGCTGGTCAGGAACACGGAGGAGTGCGCGTCGCGGGGAGTGTGCAGCACGACGGCAATCCGGAGCGCGGACGGGACGAGGGCCTGGTGTGCCTTCACGAAGCGCGGGACCAGCGCAAGCGCGGATGAACCTGGAACCTTGTACCTTGAACCTGGAACCCTGAACCTTGAATCTGGAACCCTGAACCCGTCAGTAGCCTACGAGCAGCCTCGCCGCCCGCTCGATCTCCTCCCCGCCTGCGAGGTAGAAGGCCTCGAGCGGCGGTGAGTACGGCACCGGCGTATCGAGCGCCCCCACGATCCGGATCGGCGCATCCAGCGACTCGAACGCCTCTTCCTGGATGATGGCCGCGAGGCTCTCGCCGATCCCGCCCGTGCGGGCATCCTCGTGAACGATCAGCACGCGGCTGCAGTAGCGGGCCACCCTGAGGACGGCGTCCCGGTCGAGCGGCGCGAGCGACCGCAGATCGAGCACCGACGCCTGGATGCCGTCGGCCGCCAGTCGGTCGGCCACCCGCAGGGCGACGTGCACATACGCGCCATACGAGATCAGGGCGAGATCGCCGCCGGCGCGCCGCAGCGCTGCCTGGCCGAGCGGCACGGGCGGCGGCGGCTCGGACGCCAGGTGCTGCCTGATTCGCGGATCGCGGTAGAGGGCGATGTGCTCGTAATAGAGCACCGGATCCGGATCCGCGACCGCGCTCGCCATCAGCGCACGGGCGTCGTACGGCGTGGACGGCACGATGATCTTGAGCCCCGGCGTGCGATAGAACCAGGGCTCGGTGTTCTGGCTGTGATACGGCCCGGCGTGCCGGAGCCCGCCCCACGGCATCCGGACGACCATCGGGACGGATCCCCCCCACCGGTAGCGGATTTTCGCGGCGTTGTTGACGAGCTGGTTGAAGCCCGTCGCGACGAAATCGTTGAACTGCATCTCGCCGATCGGGCGCTGACCGGCCAGCGCCGCCCCGACGCAGACGCCGAGCACGGCGCCCTCGGCGAGCGGCGAGTTGAGGATGCGATCGCCGAACTCCTCGAGCAGAGGCCTGAGCAGCAGGAACGCGTTCCCGTAGACGCCGCCCACGTCCTCGCCGTACACGAACACGCGTGGATCCGAGACCAGCGCATCGCGCACGCCCAGCATCACGCCGTCGAGGAACGTGCTGCCCTTCCGATCGACCCCCGGTCCGGCGTCCAGCCGCGGCAGGGCCGGCGAGAAGTCCACCGCCGATCGGACCTGGGGCTCGAGCACCTCGACCCGCCGGCGGACCGAGGGCTCCGCGAACACGCCGCGCCCGGCTATTTCGGCTTCCGGCCACGGCGCCGCCACGACCGCTCGCGCCTCTTCCTCCACGAGGGCCACCGCCTCCTGCTTCAGGCGCTCCAGGTGTTCGCCGCCAATCAGGCCTTCCTCGCGGAGCCTCGCCGCGTACGACGGGATCGGGTCTCGCCGCGCCCAGAAGGCGTACAGCTCCTTGTCCGCGTAGCCCTGATCCGGCACGGGCGGGTAGTCCCAGGACAGCGGCGGATCCTTGCCCAGATACAGCATGTCGTCATGGTGGGCGTGCCCGCACATCCGCATGCTGATCAGCTCCACGAGGGTCGGTCCGAGGCCCTGACGCGCCCGCTCCACGGCCCATGCAAAGGCGGCTGCCACGTCGTCGGGATCAGTCCCGTCGATCGTGATGCCGGGGATGCCGTAGCCGGTGGCCTTGTCGGCGAACACCCGAACGGCAGACTGGTCGCGCACGGGCGTGGAGAGGGCCGTCTGGTTGTTCTGCACGCAGAAGACGGCCGGAAGCCTCCGCACGGCGCAGAGATTGATGGCTTCGTGCCACTCGCCGAGCGAGCATCCGCCTTCGCCGATCAGCGAGATCGCAACCCGGCCGCTGCCCTCCCGTGCGAACCCCATCGCCATCCCGGCCATCGTCAGGGTCCCGATGGTCAGCGGCGCCGCGGCGGGCAGGATCCCGTAGCTCATGTCCCCGACGTGGAGGTCCTTGCCGTCCATCGGCGCCCCGGCTTTGCCCATCTGGGCGGAAAGCACGCTCCGGACCATCTCGGGCTCCGGCCGCATGGCCAGGGTGAGGCCGAGATCGCGAATGAGGGGCGCGAGGACGTCTCCGTGCCAGCCCGCCGCATCGCGGTACCGATCGCCGCGGCGCAACCGGATGCCCGCTGCGTAGATCGCTTCCTGGCCGAGCGATCGAAAGCCTTTCCCCTGGAAGGCGGCATCACCGTACCGCACCTCGCCGCTCGTGAAGAACTGCTTCAGGCGGTTGTCGGTGGCGCGCGTCAGGACCATGCCGCGGAGGATCTCGCGCCGCTCGTCGGCCGTGAGCGACGCGCGCAGCGCGCGCCGGCGCAGGAGGCCGTCGCAGGACTCGACGATCTCGGACACGGCGTGCTCGAATCGCGCGGCCGCGGCCACGCCCGGCGTGGTCTCGCCGAGATCGCGCGGGACACGTGAGAGCAGCAGGGTGCGCAGTGCCTCGCGCAGCAGCGGGCGAAGCGCCTCGATGGCGTCCTCACGCTCGAGGGCGGGTCCTGTTCCCGCACTCCGCGAGGACGCCTCGAACGCCTCCATCACGGGCTCGAGCACCAGGGGGAACCGCTCGGTCACGAAGACGCCGAGTGCCCGCGCGAGGCTGGGAGCCCCTACGCTCGTGCCGGACGACATGGAGTCATCGTAACGCAGCCGCAGCGAACCGGCGCGGCGGACTGCAGCAGTGACGTCTCCCGGGAGCCGCGAGGTGGTACGATTGGCGCATGGGCACCACGGACATCGACGAACGCGGCATCATTCTCGGCTGCCCGTCCTGCGGCAAGCGCAATCGCATACCGTTCGGCTCGGGCGCCCGCTGCGGCAGCTGTGGCGCGGCCCTGCCTTCACCCGCCGAGCCCATCGAGGTGCCGAGCGCAGCAGTGTTCGACGAATTGATACAGAAGACCCGCGTGCCGGTCGTGGTGGACTTCTGGGCCCCGTGGTGCGGTCCCTGCCACATGGTCGCGCCCGAGATCGCACGCGTGGCCGCGAACAACGCAGGGAAGTACCTCGTCGTGAAGGTGAATACGGACGCGGTGCCGGAGCTTGGGGAGCGCTTCTCGATCCGGTCCATTCCGACCATGACCGTGATCGCGGGCGGGCGCGAGGTGGCGCGGACGGCCGGAGCGCGCCCGGCGGCCGAGATCGAGGCGTTCATCCAGTCGGCCGAGCGCCGCGCCTCGTAGCTGTCAGGATCCGGGTTCCCCGTCTGGTGCGACCAGGTGCGTTCCGTACCCCGCCCGGACGAGCGCCTCGAATGCCTCCCACACATCGTCTGGGATCACCTGCGGAACCTGGAACCCCAGGGCCGGGTACACCCTGATTCGCTGCAGGTCCCCGACCATGATGCCAATCACGTCGTCGATCGAAAGCGCCTCGTTCGAGTACAGGCTCAGGTACTCGTCCAGCGAGTACTGCGGCGAGGTGACTACGGCTGTCTTGTCGGGCCAGAGCTTCCTGAACGTCGCGTAGCTCCGCCGCTCCATGTACGGCTTCTGGACGAGTATGAACGTCGCCGGGTCGATGCCGCGCGCCTCGAGCAGCCGTTTCGTGAAGAGAACGTTCTCGCCGGTGTTCGTCGATTCGGTCTCCACCAGAATGCGTTCGGCGGGCACGCCCATGCGAATCGCGATTTCGGCGAACCGCTCCGCCTCTGGCCGATCGAACAGGCGCCCGGTGATCGCTCCCGAGCCTCCGGCGAAGATGAGCAGCGGAGCCCACCCTGCGAGCAGCAGTTCCGCCCCCCGCCGCGCCACGATGGTGTCGTGGCTGCAGAGGACGAGGATGACGTCGGCCGGCTGGAGCGCGTGATTCAGCCGGTGGTAGTTCCAGATGCGCTGCACCATCGTGCGAATCCGCGGGTCCATCGACTCAGGTGGCTTCATGCGCGTCCCAGGGTGTGAGGCGGGGCATCCAGCGCGGCACGTGCCTCCGATATCGCTCGTACTCGGCCCCGAACTGCCGCGCGAGCGCAGGCTCCTCGTACGCCAGCACGAACGCGTGAAACACGAGCCACACGAGGCCGGCGTACGCGACGAGCCCGGCACGAGCGAGCAGGAGCGCCTGTCCTGCAATCACCCACACCACACCCACGTACATCGGGTTCCGGACGTACCGATACAGCCCGGTGACGACGAGCCTTTCCGTCGGCAGAACAGGTGCCGGCGTGCCGCGGCCGGTCAGGGCGAACCGGCTGAAGCACTCGACGATGACGGCCAGGCCCGCCGCGGCGACGAGACCGCCGGCGTAGCGCGTCGCCGTCAGCCCGAAGTACGCCTCGCCGGCGTGCCAGCGCGTCAGAAGATAGGGAACGAGCCCGGCAACCACTCCGGGGGCGAGCCAGAAGAACACGAACGACCCGGCCACGGCCGCAGCTCGCGAGCGCACGTCAATCGGAAACCGCGATCTCTCCCGGAAGAATCGGCCGCGTGCGCGGCAGCCGGCCACGACGGGCCAGATCGCCGACGTACGCGATGACAGCCATGAAGACGACGAGCTTGATCGAGTCGGCGGTCCTCGTTTCGGGCAGCACTTTCCACAGCAGCCAGAGGATGGGTTGTGCGATGCACACCGCCCAGACCGAGCCGTAGAAATACCGGCGCTCGTGTCCTTCGCCCTCCGTCGACGGCTTCACGCGCGGAAGCCGGCCGAGCGCGCCGAGCAGCCAGATCGTCCCCACGATCGGGAAGTACGCGGCCTCGTACATCTGGCGCAGCATCCACCGGCCCGTGATCATCGCCGTCGCCAGGCCTGCCACGTTCAGCACCGCGAAGGCAATCACCTCGCTCCACGCCAGCGTGTAGCAGACGCGGCGGTAGAGCGGATTGGGACGATCCTCCGTGAACCGGATGATGTACGGCCGCGGCTCGACCCCCGGAAGCCGGCCGCCCAGACCGGCGATGCCGGTGCCGACGAGCACGGCACCGAGCCAGAGCGCCATCCGCACGTCGAAGCCGCGCTCGAAGAGATCGAACGTCAGCGGACCAGGGGCGATGAAGAAGACCCAGATCCAGATCGGCCAGTGCGCCAGCCGATAGCTGATCTTGTTGCGTTCGCGGATGCGCCGGTCGGAGGCGAGCTCGATTCGCTCGGCATGCCCGAGGCGGCGCTCGTATGCAGGCGGAAGTAGCGGCCAGGCCAACGGCCACACTTTAGCACGCGGAGGGAGTGCCCCATCCCGTCAGAACGGGCCTCATCCATGCTCGCGCGGCGCCGACGTCGGAATGGGAGACGATCGAACGCGCTCCGACCGGCAATCCTCAATTGCCCAATCAATGACCAAATCCCCAATCCCACCAATCCGCAATCGACAATCCCCCAATCCGCAGATTCAATCGGCATTCGCCAATCGGCATTCGGCAATGGAACTGTCATTCCAACACTGTCGTCCATGTTCCTGTGCAGACCACCGTCCACGACGTCCGATACGCGGCCAGGCTCCTGCTGAAGACGCCCGGGTTCTCGGCGGTGGCCGTCGTGGTCCTCGCGCTGGGCATCGGCGCCAACACCGCGGTCTTCACCATCATCAACGCGCTGGTCTTCCAGCCCATCCCGTCGGAGGCCCCTGGCATCGTCGGCATCTACAATCGCGACACGACGAGGCCGGACAGTTACCGCCCGTTCTCCTGGCAGGAGTTCCGGCAGATCCGGACTGGCAGCCCGGTGTTCGACGACGTCCTGGCGCACACCATGACGATGGTGGGGATGACGGAGGGAGACCAGACGCGCCGGTCGTTCTCCTCGATCGTGACGGCGAACTACTTCCGCGTCCTGGACGTCAGGCTCGCGGCGGGGCGCGAGTTCACGGCCGAGGAAGAGCGCCCAGGCTCGGACATTCCCGTCGTCATCGTCGGACACCAGATGGCCCGGAAGGCCGGCGTCGATCCGGCAGCGTTGCTCGGAAGCGCCCTCAGGCTCAACGCCCGCGACTACACGATCGTCGGCGTCACGCCAGAGGGTTTCTCGGGCACGATGGCGCTCGTCGCCCCGGAGCTCTGGCTGCCGACAGGCGTGTACGAGCGTGTCTCGGACGAGGCGTTCACGGAGGGGCCGCGCAAGGCCCTGGGCGATCCCGTCACCCGCGAGCTGATGCTGGTCGGCCGGATGAAGGCAGGGCTGACCGAACGGTCGGCCGAGCCGATGCTGGCCGCCGTCTCCAAGCAGCTGCAGGAAGGCGATCCCGAGCGCAAAGGGAGCCACGCGCTGCTGGTCCATAAGCTGCCGCGCACGGCCGTGAGCACGGCGCCGCACGACGACACGATCGGCGGCACGCTTTCCGTGCTGCTGATGGGCATGGCGGGGCTGGTGCTGCTCATCTCGTGCCTGAACCTCGCGAACATGCTGCTCGCGCGGGGATCGTCGAGGCGCAAGGAGGTTGCGCTGCGCCTCGCGCTCGGCAGCGGCCGTGCGCGCGTCGTCCGACAGCTGCTCGTCGAAAGCCTCTTGCTCGCGATCGTCGGCGGGGCGGCCGGGCTGGTGCTGTCAGTCTGGGGCACGCGCCTGCTCACGGCGACGTTCGCCGCGGTGCTTCCGCTCGTGGTGACTTTCCAGGCCACTCCGGATCTGCGGGTGCTCGCCGCGACGCTCGGGTTCGCGGTGCTGAGCACGGTCGTGGCGGGCCTGGGTCCGGCCTGGCGGGTGACCCGTCCCGACGTGCTGCCGGATTTGAAGGAGCAGCCAGCCGATCATGGCGCGGGCCGCCGGTTTTCGATGCGGAACGCCCTGGTGGTCGGACAGGTGGCGCTCTCGCTCGCGTTGTTGACCGCCGCCGGGCTGTTCATGCGGGGAGCCGTCAAGGCCGCCGTCGCCGACCCCGGATTCCCGCTGGAGGGCGGCGTGATCGCCGCAGTCGATCCGGCGCTCGGCGGGTACGACGAGCTTCGAAGCCGCCACGCGTTCCGAAACATCCTCCACCGCGTTCGGACGACGCCGGGTGTTCAGTCGGCCAGCCTGGCGTCCAGCGTGCCGTTCGGCGAGTTCCGGAGCGGCCGCCTGGTTCAGAAGGCGGGGACGCCACCTGCGCCCGAAGGCCAGCGCGAACTCGGAGTCGATGCGACATACACGGTGATCGGCGCGGATTACTTCGACGCGATGCGGCTGCCCGTCCTGCGCGGGCGCGGCTTTACGGCCGAAGAAGAGGATTCGGCAGGGGGCCCGCCGACCGCCGTGATCGACCAGCCGCTCGCGCGGCAGCTGTTCGGCCCGGAGGAACCGCTCGGGCAGCGGATCCAGTTCGGCCGCGGCGATGCCGCAAAGAAGATCGAGTACGAGATTGTGGGCGTCGTGGCCGGCGTGCGGCAGGATCTGTTCGACCGCACGCCGACGCCGCACGTGTACGTGGCGTTCGGAACCAACTACCGCGGCAGCATGAACCTCCACGTGCGGATTCCGGGGGCGTCGGAAACGGCCGAGATCGCGATGCTCGGCACGCTGCGTCAGATCATCCGGGACGTCGATGCCGGCGTGCCGGTCATGAGCCTGAAGACGCTGCGGCAGCACCGCGACGGGAGTATTCCGCTCTGGGCCGTCAACACCGGCGCACGGCTGTTCACGGTCTTCGGCCTCGTAGCGCTCGTCCTCGCGGTGATTGGCGTCTACGGCGTGAAGTCCTATGTCGTGTCGAGGCGCACGCGTGAGATCGGCATCCGCATGGCACTTGGCGCCACCAGCCGCGACGTGCTGCAGCTGGTGCTGCGCGAGGGCGTGGCCCTGACGGCGGTCGGGATCGCGCTGGGGCTCTTGCTGGCCTGGGCCGTCGCGCAGGGCATCAGCGGCATGCTCTACGAAGTCAGCGCGCTCGATCCCGTCGTCTTCGCCACGGCCCCGCTGCTTCTCACGGCGTCTGCGCTGGCCGCCACTTACCTCCCGGCGCGGCGTGCCGCGCACGTCACGCCGGTGACGGCGCTGAGATCCGAGTAGAAGGGCCGGCGACGGCAAGGCGCGCACGGCGCGCCTGCGAGGGCACGGAGCGGGAAGGGCCCCGCGAGGGCCCGAGCCGGGGTGTGGGGCGGAGCCCCACGTTAGAATGCGCCTACCATGTGTGCCCGCGGCCCGATCCTCCTGATCTCGGCCTGTCTGCTCGCCCAGGCGGCGTGGGAGCGCTCGTCGAGCGCGATTGCGCAGCGGCCTCCCAACGTCATCATCGTGTATGCCGACGACCTGGGTTATGCCGATATCGGCAGCTTCAGCTCGCGGGCCGGTGTGGATTCGCCCGGAACGCCGAACCTGGACCGGATGGCGTCTGAAGGCGTTCGCCTGACCAGCTTCTACGTGGCGCAGGCGGTCTGCTCGGCCTCGCGAATGGCGCTCCTCGCCGGCGTGTACCCCAACCGCGTCGGCCTGCAGGGGGCGCTGAACCACACGGCAACCCACGGCATCAATCCTGACGAGACGACGATCGCCGAGGTTCTCAAGTCGCGGGGGTACGCCACCGCGATCGTCGGGAAGTGGCATCTCGGCCACCTCCGGCCGTTTTTGCCGTTGCAGCATGGGTTCGACGACTACTTCGGGCTGCCGTACTCGAACGACATGTGGCCACACCATCCGCAACAGAAGAACTTCTACCCGGATCTGCCGCTCATCGAGGGCAACGAGGTCGTCGGGCTCGATCCGGATCAATCGCAGCTCACGCGGCGGTACACGGAGCGTGCGGTCCAGTTCATCGAGGCCGCCCGGGACCGACCGTTCTTCCTGTACGTGGCGCACACCATGCCGCACGTCCCGCTGTTCGTCTCGGCAGGATTCAAGGGGAGATCGGGTGGCGGCCTCTACGCCGACGTCGTCGGGGAAATCGACTGGTCAGTCGGCCGGATACTCGAGGCCGTCCGGCGGGCGAAGCTGGACGAGCACACGCTGGTCATCTTCACGTCCGACAACGGGCCGTGGTTGTCATACGGCAACCATGCCGGATCGGCCGGCCCGTTCCGCGAGGGGAAGGGGACCTCGTTCGAAGGTGGTGTGCGCGTGCCGTTCGTCGCGCGCTGGCCCGGGCGCATCCCTGAAGGTCGCGTCGAACGGCTGCCGGCGATGAACATCGACCTGCTGCCCACACTCGCGAAGCTGGCGGGGGCCCGGGTTCCGGGCGATCGGATCGTCGACGGCCGTGATATGTGGCCGTTGCTCGCGGGTGAGCCCGGGACGGCCGCCCCGCACGAGGTGTTGTACTTCTACTGGGGCAGCGAGCTGCACGCCGTCCGGCGCGGCCGCTGGAAGCTGCACCTGCCGCACCCATATCAGTCGCTCGAGTCGGCCGGTCGTGATGGTCAGCCGGGCAGGTACGTGCGGAAGGAACTGGAGCTGAGTCTGTTCGATCTGGACGGTGACCCGGCGGAAGCGACGAACGTTGCGGCACGTCATCCTGAGGTAGTGGAAGCGCTGCTGAAGGACGCCGAGCGCGCGCGCGAGGATCTGGGGGATTCGCTGACGGGGCGCACCGGCCGCAACC
>DASPFV010000162.1:0-4211 GCA_035620975.1 Vicinamibacterales bacterium | reverse complement strand
GCCTGGCTCCGCCAGGCCGCCCCGCGCCGGCAGCCCGTTGATTGGAGCGAGTGCGATGTACGTCAAGCGAGAACCCCTGCTTTCTCCCGAACACGAGAGGCTCGTGACCAGGTGCATCGATGTCGGGATTGCCGTTCATCGTGAGCTTGGTCCGGGGTTCATCAAGAAGATCTACCAGCGTGCGTATTGCCTCGAGCTCGGCACCAGGGGCATTCGGTTCGAGGCGGAGAAGCGAATCGATGTCCGTTACAGGCACTGGCGGATCCCGGGGCAGACGGTGGATCTCGTCGTGGAAGGCGTCCTGCTCGTGGAGCTGAAGGCGATTCCTCGGCTCAGGCCTCTGCACGAGAGTCAGGTGCGCTCGTACCTGAAGACGATGGGGCTGCGCGTGGGTCTGCTGATGAACTACAACGTGCGCCTCCTGAAGGATGGACTGAGGCGCGTCGTCTTCTAGCCGGTGAACAGGTTTGAGGTTAAACATTTTCGTCCCTTCCATCGTCTCATCGTCCCATCGTCTCATCGTGTATGCCGTCGGCGCGTGCAGCCCCTGCGTTTGAGGATAGACTCTCCCCACAACGACAGGAGCGCTCCCTCGCATGCTGGACCAGATTGCCGCCTGGAACGCCTGGTTGAACGGGTTCGTCTGGGGGTGGCCCACTATCACCCTCCTCCTCGGCACCGGCGTGCTGTTGACGATCCTGACCCGGGGGGTGCAGTTCCGCCTGCTGGGTCTCGCGCTGCGCGAGGTGCTCGGACGGCTGAGGGCGAAGCGCACGGGGCCTGGCACCGTCTCGCCATTCCAGGCCGTCGCGACGGCGCTCGCATCGACCGTGGGCGTGGGGAACATCGCCGGAGTGGCAACCGCCATCTCGATCGGCGGTCCGGGCGCGCTGTTCTGGTTGTGGGTATCGGGCGTGCTCGGCATGTGCACGAAGTTCGCCGAGATCGTCATCGCGCTGCACTATCGCGAGCCGGATGCGTCGGGGCAGCTGAGGGGCGGCGCGATGTACACGCTGCGCCGGCTGAATCTGCCGTGGCTCGGCACGATCTTCGCGGGCCTGGTGTCGCTGGCCGCCTTCGGCATCGGGAACATGGTCCAGGCCAACTCGGTGTCAGACAGCCTGCGTGCGACGTTCGGCATCGCGCCGGCGCTGACCGGCGGCGTGCTGGCGCTCCTGACCGCAGCCGTGATCCTGGGGGGCATCCGACGCATCGGCGAGGTCGCCGAGATCCTGGTGCCGGCGATGGCGCTCTTCTATCTGGGCGGCGGCCTCGTCATCCTGTTGCGATATGCCGCCGAGATCCCGTCGGCGTTCGCGCTGGTGTTCGAGGGCGCCTTCACGGGAACCGCGGCAACCGGCGGCTTCGCGGGCTCGACGCTCATGATCGCCCTCCGCTACGGGGTGGCGCGCGGACTGTTCTCGAACGAGGCCGGGCTGGGCAGCGCCCCCATGGTGCACTCGGCCGCGCAGACCGACCATCCGGTCCGGCAGGGGCTCTACGGCATCTTCGAGGTGTTCGTGGACACCATCCTCGTGTGCACCACCACGGGCCTGGTGATCCTGGCGACAGGCGCGTGGGACTCGGGCCTGACGGGGGCCGCGCTGGCCGGCCAGGCCTTCTCGACCGGCCTCCCCGGCACCTGGGGCAACATCGTCGTGACGACGAGCCTCATGCTGTTTGCGTTCTCGACCGTGATCGGGTGGAGCTACTACGGGGAAACGGGGGTCGTGTATCTGCTCGGCACGCGCGCCACGCTGCCGTACCGGCTCGTGTGGCTCGTCTTCATCTACCTGGGCGCCATCGGATCACTGCATCTCGTCTGGGACGTCGCCGACACGCTCAACGGCCTGATGGCGGTGCCGAACCTCGTGTCCGTGCTGCTGTCCATTCCGCTCCTGCTGCGGCTCATGCGCGAGTTCGCGGCGATCAGGCGGTGAGAGCTACTCGCGCGCCTTCACCACCCCCCACGCGGCCTCCAGCTCTTCCAGGCTGGCGTCGTGAACCGACCGGCCCTGCGAGTGCAGGTGCTCCTCGAGAGCGGTGAAGCGTTCCCTGAACTTCGCGTTCGCCTTCCGGAGCGCCGACTCCGGCTCGATCCCGAGCTTGCGCGACAGGTTCGCGATCGAGAAGAGCAGGTCGCCCACTTCTTCCTCGCGGTCCTCGTGATCGACCGCGCACCGCAGCTCGGCGACCTCTTCCTCAATCTTGTCTACCACGTCAGCCGTCCGCGCCCAGTCGAAGCCGACGGCGGCCACGCGTGTGCCGATCTCGTGCGCGCCGAGCAGAGCGGGAAGAGCCTTCGGCAGGCCGCTCAGGACGGACGTGCGCCGGCCGGTCGTCTGCTGCTCGCCGGCCTTGATCTGCTCCCATTGCTGCAGCACGCGGCCGGGCGTGTCAATCCCGCGCTTGCGTGCGAACACATGAGGATGGCGCCGGATGAGCTTGCGGGTGATATCCCGGAGGGAGTCCGTCACCGTGAAGCGTCCCTCGTCGGCTTCGATCTGTGCCAGGAAGACTCCTTCGAAGAGCAGATCTCCGATCTCGCCGCGGAGGTCGGCGTGATCGCCGCGGTCGATCGCCTCGAGCACTTCGTACGTCTCCTCGAGGACGAACGGACGCAGGGTCGCGAGCGATTGCTCGCGATCCCACGGGCACCCGTCCGGACCGCGCAGGCGGCGCATGATGTCGACCAGGCGTTGGAACTCGCGCCCGGCAGCAGAGGCCGGCGACCGTGACTGGCTCGAGGTCTCTCGATCGATCCGCCGCGCGCGGGGTTTCGTCGCGCGCCCTGCCGTGCCGCGCCGCACTGGCGCCGAGCCCTTCTTCCGTGCCACCGGCCGCCGCGATTTCGCCATGTGGCGACTATGCTAGCATTCCGGAGTGGACCCTGACGGCTCGTCGGAACTCACGTTTGCAGGCTTCGTGCTCTCGCTGGCGACATCCGCGGCCGTCCACTTCGGCGACATCGCCGATCCCGCCACGGGCAGGCCGGCGGAGCCGGACCTGCCTTCGGCCGCGCGCATCATCGAGCTGCTCACGATGCTCCAGGAGAAGACGCGCGGGAACCTGATCCCGGAAGAGGAGAAGCTGCTCGACGACCTGCTCTATGAGCTGCGGCTCCGCTTCGTGCAGGCGCAGGAGGGCGAGAAGCGGATCATCGAGCCTTGAGGGTCACGTTCCTCGGCACCGGGACCTCCCACGGCGTGCCGATGATCGGGTGCGAGTGCGCAACCTGCCGCTCCACTGATCCCCGCGACCGGCGCCTGCGTCCCTCCATTCTCGTGGAAGCCGACGATGGGACGGTCGTGCTGGTGGATGCGGGCCCGGACCTGAGGTCGCAGGCGATCGCGCACGGCGTTCGCCGCATCGACGCGATCGTCTTCACGCATGGCCACGCCGATCACATCCTCGGCCTCGACGAGGTCCGCCGGTACAACGCGCTGCAGAAGCGCGTGATCCCCGCCTTCGGCGACGCCGGCACGCTGCGCGACATCCGGAGGATGTTCGGGTACGTGTTCGATCCGGCGACGGCCGGAGGTGGCGGCGTGCCGCAGGTCGAGACGTTCGCGATCGCCGGTCCTTTCTGTCTCGGCCGGCAGGAGGTGGTGCCGGTCCCCATCATGCACGGCCGTCGTGAGATCCTCGGCCTGCGCTTCGGCCGCTTCGCCTACCTGACCGACTGCAGCGCCATCCCGGATGCGTCGTACCCGCTGCTGGCGGAGCTCGACGTGCTGGTGATCGACGCGCTGCGCGAGCGTCCGCACCCGACCCACTTCTCGCTGGCGGAAGCCGTTGAGGCCACCAGGCGCATCGCCCCCGCCCGCGCCTACTTCACGCACATGTGCCACGACCTGCCGCATCAAGCCACGTGCGAGCGCCTGCCCCCGAACATGGAGCTGGCCTATGATGGTTTGGTGCTGACGGTAGCAGGATCGTGAGAAACACAGGCTGAACCCTGAACCTCGAACCCTGAACCTTGATTGCCCACTTCCCCGACGACCCGCCTCCGCGATGGCACCAGCCCGTGCTGGCGCTGGGGAATTTCGACGGGCTCCATCGCGGGCACATGAAGATCATCGATCGCGTTCGCCGCCGCGCCGGCGAGCGCGGCGGCACGCCGGCCGCGATGACGTTCGATCCGCACCCGCCGCGCGTGCTGCGGCCCGACAAGGCTCCGCCGCTCCTCATGACGAAGCCGCAGAAGATCG
>DASPFV010000161.1:0-4925 GCA_035620975.1 Vicinamibacterales bacterium | reverse complement strand
TCTCTCGGCCGAGGAACGACGCGCCTATCAGCAGCTGGAAAGAACCTTCAAGCAAGTCGACTACGCCAAGCTGATGGCGTCTCGCCCGCAGACCCTGTACGGGATCGCCGATTCACCTGTCGGTCTGGCCGCCTGGCTGCTCGACCACAATGATGCCGACGGCCAGCCGGCCGCAGCCGTCCATTCAGCTCTGAGCCGGACCACGAGCGCCACCGGCGAACTGACGCGAGACGAGATCCTCGACAACATCACGCTCTACTGGCTCACGAACACGGGAGTCTCCGCGTCTCGTCTCTACTGGGAATACAAGGGAGGCTTTTTCAACGCCAAGGGCGTCTCGATTCCGGTCGCCGTGAGCGTCTTTCCCGGCGAGCAATATGAAGCCCCACGGAGCTGGACCGAGCGGGCGTATCCGAAACTCATTTACTACAACAAGCTCGATAAGGGCGGCCACTTCGCGGCGTGGGAACAGCCGCAGCTCTTTGCCAGCGAACTCCGTGCCGCCTTCAGATCACTCAGGTCGGTGAACTGAGGGCTGATTTTTGACGACTAAAGGAGTTCCACATGAACACGATTCGAATGATGGCGGTCGCGATGCTGATTGCCGGAAGCGGTTTGGCGCTGCACGTGACGCACGCGCAGCAACCGGGAATCAAGCGCACCGATGCGCTACGGCACGATCTGGGCGTCCCCGGACGCGAGGTCATCCAGGTGCGTGTCGATTTCGACCCCGGAGTGGCGTTCGGTAAGCACTCGCATCCGGGCGCAGAGGTCGCCTACGTGCTCGAAGGCACGCTGGAGTATCAACTCGAGGGCCAGCCGCCGGTGACGCTCAAGGCCGGGGAGGCCTTGTTCATCCCGGCCGGAACGATTCACGCGGCGAAGAACATCGGCACCGGCAACGCGGCGGAGCTCGCGACGTACATCGTCGAAAAAGGTAAGCCGCTCGTCGTGCTCGACAAGTAGGCAGAGCGGCTGGCTTACTTCGTGGCAGCGATCACTAGCAAGGACAATGCGATGAGAACTGTCAAAGCGGCAGCGGTGCAACTGAGTCCCGTCCTCTATAGCCGCGAAGGAACGGTCGACAAGATCGTGCGACAGATCCACGAACTTGGTCGAGAGGGAGTGCAGTTCGCCACCTTCCCGGAAACCGTGGTGCCGTACTACCCGTACTTCTCATTCGTCCAGCCCGCCTACCAGATCGTTGGCGGACGTGAGTACCTCAAGTTGTTCGATGAGGCGGTGACGGTGCCGTCTCCTGCCACCAATGCCATCAGCGAAGCCTGCAAGCAGGCGAGAATTGTCGCGTCCGTCGGCATCAATGAACGTGACGGTGGAACGCTCTACAACACGCAACTGCTCGTCGATGCCGACGGCACCTTGATTCAGCGGCGCCGCAAGATCACCCCCACGTATCACGAGCGCATGATCTGGGGCCAGGGCGACGGTTCAGGCCTGCGCGCCGTTGACAGCGAGGTCGGCCGCATTGGTCAGCTGGCGTGCTGGGAGCATTACAACCCTCTGGCGCGCTACGCCATGATGGCGGACGGCGAGCAGATCCACTCGGCGATGTATCCAGGCTCGATCTTCGGCAGCCTGTTTACGGAGCAGACGGAAATTAACATCCGGCAGCATGCACTGGAGTCTGCATGTTTCGTGGTCTGCGCGACGGCCTGGCTGGATGCCGATCAGCAGGCGCAGATCGTCAGCGACACCGGTGGCAGCATTGGCCCCATCTCTGGTGGTTGCTTTACGGCGATCGTGGCACCCGATGGAACCCTGATCGGCGAACCGATCCGCTCGGGCGAAGGCGTGGTCATCGCCGACCTGGACTTCACGCGCATCGACAAGCGTAAGCAGCTGATGGACTCGCGCGGCCACTACAGCCGGCCTGAATTACTGAGTCTCCTGATCGACCGCACTCCTGCCGCGCACGTTCACGAACGCGTTGTGCACTCCAAGGCAGCCGCTGAGCAATGCGCGGAGCATCTTCTCACCACGGTTGCTTCACCGTAGAAGCCGGAGCGAGAGGAAATGCCAACGATCGAAGTCTCAGTCCGAAGAGTCAGCGTTGTCTCGTCCCGGCCATTCGACGAGACCGTTCGAAGGCTCACGGCGACCATCGGCCATCCGGATATGCACGCGTTCCACCTCGCGCTTGCGGCGGCAACGACCGCCGCCGATCTTGAAGGCGTGGTCCAAGGGGCGATCGGATCGTCGGATCTGATGGAGTTCGTCCGCTTTGACGCTGGCGAAGTCCTGCGTAAGGCACGAGGCGGACGCGGACCTCAGATCCTCAGACTCGTCATCGGTAATCCGCTCATCATGAAGGAGATGGCCAAGACGGTTCCCGACGCAGCGTCATACGCACCGATCACGATCCTCGTCGACGAGCGCGCTGATGGTGTGCACCTGTCGTACGACTCCATGGCGAGTCTCATCGCTCCGTACGGGAGCGAGCCAGCTCTCGCCGTTGCCCGGGAGCTCGACCTGAAGATCGTGTCACTGCTCGAAGCGGCGGCGCGGCGATGACGCAGATGCTCAAATGATGGCGAAGGAGCACCATGATCTTTGACGCGGTCGGCAGCGCACGTAGTGACCATCCGATAGGGATCTCAAGGCACCTCGTGTGCGCGGAGATAGCTGCTGGTAACGAGCGGACCGCGAGCCTGCTCGAACTGCCAGGGTTAGCTGCATGGGTGCATTCGGTGCCTGTGGGGCCAGTTGATGCGGGCGGCGATGTCCACTACGTATCGCTGTGCCCTAGCTGCATCGTCGCGCGGATCGCGCTCGCCGACGTGAGCGGCCATGGACAGGCAGTGGCGGCGCTCGGCGAGAAGCTTCGAGAGCTCATGGAGCGGCACCTGCGTGAGTTGGCACAAGTCGGGTTGATGCGAGAACTCAATCAGGCGGTTCGAGAAGAACTCGGCGACGTGCACTACGCCACGATGGTCGCGGTCGGCTGGCACAGCCGCCGGGGGTTGCTTGTCATGACGAACGCGGGACACCCCCCACCTCTCTGGTACCGTGCCTCGCGCCAGGAATGGAGCTGGCTTGAAACGCGACGCGCCAGCGAGCGAGATCGGCCGGCCGGCGTTCCGCTCGGCCTGCTCGACGACATCAACTACGACCGCACAGTTGTCAAATTGCAATTGGGCGATCTTGTTGTGCTGTACAGCGATGGAGCCTCCGAAGCTACGAGTCCGGCTGGAGATGAACTGGGGCGTGACGGACTCATGAGCATCGCTCGTGGTCTCGACGCTCGGTCGGCCGAAGCATTCGGTGCTCAGCTCACCGCAGCGCTCGGTGCCTTTCGAGCAGGCGGAGAACCTCTCGACGATCAAACGATCATCGTGCTGAGGAGAAACGACGTCTGATGGTGCGCTGGTCCGACAACGCTGTCGCGTTAGGGTTCGCGCCCTCAGCGTTGTGTCCTCTTCGGCACGCCCCCGCAGCTGCCGGCCCGACGCTGTTAGATGCGGTCTGCAAATAGTTGCACCCTGCCACGTCAATCATCAGCGCCTCTCGTCCCGCCAACCGAGACCAAAGTATCGACAACACCATCGTCCAATAGATTCACCTCCCCGCATCTGGTGTGATCAGGTCCGTGCTTGTTGTGGATCGCAGCCGAATGAATCGGGCTACGCAACGGACAGTTCCTCAGGAAGGGAATCCACCATGACCCGACTCGAACACGGGATACATACGCCGACCGTCCAGGCCACGCGTGGTTGGGACGGCGCGGCTCGCATCGCCTGGCGCAGCTTTCTTGCGACGGTAGGAGGCGCCCTCGGCCTAGTCCTTTTCGCCGCGCCCTGCTACGCCCAGGCCGCTGCGACGGCCGGGGCTGAATCTTCCGTCACCGGCCTTCCCTCCGCGGAGCTTGGCGGAGCGACCAAAAACAACGGCAACTCGATCCGCCCCTTCCGCATCAACGTGCCGGAAGAGGCACTTCTCGACCTCCGGCGACGGGTGGTGGCGACGCGATGGCCCGAGCGCGAGACCGTGACGGATCAATCGCAGGGTGTGCAGCTTGCGAAGATCCAGCCACTCATCCAGTACTGGGGAACCGACTACGACTGGCGTAAGGCGGAGGCGAAGCTGAATGCCCTGCCGCAGTTCGTGACGACGATCGACGGGGTCGACATTCAGTTCGTCCACGTCAAGTCTCGTCATCCCAACGCCATGCCGCTGATCATGACGCATGGCTGGCCTGGCTCGATCTTCGAACTCCTCAAGGTGGTCGGTCCGCTGACGGATCCCACGGCTTACGGTGGACGTTCGGAAGACGCCTTCGATCTCGTCATGCCCACGCTGCCCGGGTACGGTTTCTCAGGCAAGCCGCAGGGCAGTCCGTGGGGCCCCGACCGCATGGGACGCGCTTGGGACGCGCTGATGCAGCGCCTCGGATACACGCGCTACGTGTCGCAGGGCGGTGATTGGGGCGCGATCATTTCGGAGGTGATGGCGGTGCAGGCGCCGCCTGGACTGCTGGGCATCCACATCAACATGCCGGGGACCGTCCCGCCGAGCGTCCTGCGGCTCATTCGCAATGGCGATCCGGTGCCCTCCAGCTTCTCGGACGCGGAAAAGGTCGCCTTCGCCGGGGTCAATGCCTTCTACAAGAAAGGCTTTGGCTATGCCGAGATGATGAACACCCGCCCGCAGACCATCGGGTACGGGTTGTCGGACTCGCCCGTGGGCTTGGCCGCTTTCTTCTACGACAAGTTCGCCGCCTGGACGGACAGCGGTGGCGAGCCGGAGCGGGTGCTCACGCGCGACGAGATGCTCGACGACATCACGCTCTACTGGCTCACGAACACGGGCACGTCCTCGTCGCGGTCCTATTGGGACGCAACTCAGCTCGGCGGCGGCCCCTTCAACGCCTTTGACATCAAGACGGTGCCCGTTGCCGTGACAGTGTT
>DASPFV010000160.1:0-3295 GCA_035620975.1 Vicinamibacterales bacterium | reverse complement strand
GCCCGTGAACGCGAGATGAACGCCCTTGAGCGATCGCAGCACGCCCGCGCGGAGCACGGGCGGCGGGGTGCGCAGCGCCGCAATCAGCTCGTTGGCGCTTTCGTAACGCTTCCGCCGCTCGCCGATGCAGCGGTAGACGATCTCCTTCAGGTGGTCGCTGCACGGGAGCCGCCGCACGTCCTGCGTGCGGATCCGCGCGCGCGCGTCGCCTTTCACCAGCATCGCCAGCAGCTGCCCCACCTGATAGACGTCGTCGCGCGCCTGCCACTTGGGCACCGCGCCCGCCACGATGTCGCTCGGCGCCGTCAGCGCGTTCATCGTGCGCGCCGTGATCCCGCGCCGATCGCTCTGCTGCCGGACGATCCCGAAGTCGCCCAGCTTGAGGCGGCGGCCCTCGCAGACGAAGACGTTCATGGGCGTGAGGTCGCGGTGCAGCAGCTGTCCGCGGTGAAGCTTGTCCAGGACCTCGAGAACGCCCGCGATCTCGCGACGCGCCGTCGTCTCGCTCCAGCCTTTCGTCGCGCGGAGGAGGAACGCGCTCAGGTCCCCGTGCGGCGCGTACTCGAGCGCGAGGCAGTAGAGCACTCCGCCGTCCAGCCGCGGCAGAGGAAAGACGTCGAACACGCGAATCGCCCGCGGGTGCTCGTCGAGCATCTGCCCGAAGTACGCCTCCCGGAGCCAGCCGTCGATCCGGGTGCTGACCTTGATACAGACGACCTCCGGGACCGTGCTCGAGCGCCCGAGCCGCCGTGCGAGGTAGGCCTGGCCGAACCCGCCCTCCCCGAGGAGGCGCTCGACCTGGTAGCGCAGCCCCGTCTCGGGGCTCCGGATGATCTCGGACGTGCCGAGCAGAGCGCCGCCGCCGGCGGACGGCCGCAGCCTGCCCACGGTCGCCGTGCGCGTCGTGGCGTCCGGGTCGAGCATGCGTTCCTTCTACAAGGTTTGTCGCGGTTGGGCAAGGGCCTGCTGGCGGGCGCGCCCTGGCGCTTCCGCCTGAAGGCGGAAGCCACGAGGCGGGTGGCGCTTCCGCCTAAAGGCGGAAGCCACGAGAGACGGTCAGAGGATCGTAGCTTCCGCCTTCAGGCGGAAGTCCAAGGATCGTAGCTTCCGCCTTCAGGCGGAAGTCCAGGGATCGTAGCTTCCGCCTTCAGGCGGAAGTCAGCAGCCCGGGTGAAGCCTCATCCCGCGGGGTCATTCCGACGCGACGGCGAGGGACGCCGCCTGCCGGGCCTATTTCGCCCCGCCACACGACTCGCGCACGATCAACTCGCACTGCAGCAGGATGTCGCGCGCCGGCAGGTCCCGCCGGGCCACGCGCTCGAGCATGGCGCTCATGGCCGCATCGCCGATCGCGCGCGTCGGCTGGCGCAATGTGGTCAGCGGCACGGGCAGCAGGCTCGCGTACTCCACGTCGTCGATGCCGACGAGCCGGATGTCGTCGGGCACGCGGCGGCCGATATCCCTCAGCGAGCGGAGGAGCCGCGCGGCCGTGCGGTCATTGGCACACACGACCGCGTCCGGCCGGAGATCCTCCACGATGGTGCGCACCTGCGCAACGTCGGCCGGATTCAGCCGCTGCACGAGGGCGCGATCGATCGGAAGATTCCATGCGTACAGCGCCTCGCGGTAGCCGGCCTCGCGGGCGTTCACCGTCGCCGCGGCGTCCGGCATCGCCACGAACGCCACGCGCCGGCCCCCGAGCGCGAGGAGATGCGCCGTGATCACGTATCCCGCACGACGGTTGTCGATCCCCACGAGATCGTGGTGCCCGCGATCCGGATAGGGGGTGACGGTGCGGTCGAGGAGCACGATCGGAATCCCGGCGGCGTCGAGCGCGCGCGCGATCCGCCCGTTGACGTCGTCACGCGCCGCCGGCGTTTCGAGCGGCGCGAAGAACACGCCGGAGACGCGGCGATCGATGTACTGCTGGCACACCCGCCACGCCTGTTCCTCCCGGGTCACGTTCCCGGCATCGAGGCTGCCCCAGACGAGCGCGTGCTCGCGCGCGAGCGGCGACGCCATCATGCCCTGGCAGACAGGCTCGAAAATCTCCGTCCGTCCGAGATCGGGGATGAGCAGCCCGAACGACAGGCCCGCTGGCGCCTTCGGCGCTGCGACGTAGGTTCCCGAGCCCGCCCGCCGCTCGACGTAACCCGCCGACTGCAGGTCCCGCACCGCCCTCCCGACCGTGATCCGGGAAGCCTTGAAGGTGCGCCCGAGATCGGCTTCGCTGGGCAGGCGGTCTCCCTTCCTCAGTCGCCCGGCCTGGATGTCGCGCCAGAGGGCGGAGTAGATCTGCCGGTGCTTGGGCGGGGCCGAGCGCATGATGTAAATGATATGACATTCAGGCGACGCAGGCTACGGAAGTGTCTTCTTCTTAAATACCGAACATTTCTGTAACTTTACGGGTTTTGATGTTGGGGCTGCCGCGATCCGCGGTATGCTTGTGTGGGTTGATTGATATAACAATTTGGAGACATCAGCCGCTTATGGCGATTTCCAGTTCGATTCCCCGGCATTATCTCGTGGCGTCCGACTTCGACCAGACGCTGAGCTTCAACGACTCCGGTGTCGTGCTCAGCGAGCTCATCGGCGCCTCGTCTTTCCAGGACAAGGTCGACGGCCTGGCCCGCAGCAACCTGGTCCAGCAGGGCGGCGAGCTGGCCTACCTCATCCGGCACGATCCCGAGTTCCGCGGTGTGCGGCGCGAGCACCTCGTCGAGACGGGGCGGCGCGTGCGGCTGCGCCGCAACATTCCGGCGCTGGTGGAGTTCCTCGAGCGCGGGCTGGACAACTGCCGGTTCTCGTTCTTCGTGATCTCGGCGGCGCCGCGCGAGGTGATCCAGGCGGCGCTGACCGGCATCGTGGCCCCGGATCACATCTTCGGCACCGAGTTCGAGTTCGACGGGGAGACGGGGGAGGTCCAGTCGATCGCCCGGGTCCCCGCCGGCTACGGCAAGGTGGCCGTGGTCGAGGAGCTGGAGACGCGCTGCGGCACCGCGCCCGATCGGACGATTTACGTGGGTGACGGCAGCTCCGACGTCCACGTCATGCTGCACGTGAACAATCGCGCGGGGTTCACCATCGCCGTCTCCGAGAACCGGCAGCTGGCCCGCATCGCGCGCAGCACCGTGTTGAGCGACGATGCGTTCAGCGTCGTCGTGCCGATTCTGGATCAGGTGCTGGGCCGGGGCGTGAGCGACATCCGCGCGCTCTTCGAGGCGAACGGGCTGACGCTGCAGGAGTGGGAACGTGCGCGGACGGACCGGGTGATCGTCGGCGAGCCCGACGTGCC
>DASPFV010000159.1:0-8443 GCA_035620975.1 Vicinamibacterales bacterium | reverse complement strand
GGGGCGCTCCAGCAGGTCGGTCGGCTGCCTGATTTCATGGGCGGGCCCGTCTTCGCCGGCACGTGGCTCGAGACGGGATCGGCGTTCGACACGGACGAGGACGCCGACATCAATGCCCAGGCCGCACTGGGCCTGGTCATGGACACCCTGGTCGGCCCGATTGCCGCAGGCGCGAGCTTCGGTTTCGACGGCGGCTTCCGGCTGTTCGTCGGAATCGGCCGACTGGTCCGGTGACCGGTTCCTATTGACGACCGGATTGGTCGGATATATTGTTGAAACACCGGACTTCTGAAAGGTGCAGCGCGCGGCCACCCTGGAAATGAGACTGATCTCAGAGCCGACAAGATGAGACCGATCTCAGTTCATGCCGCCGCCCGGACCGCCATGTCCCGACATCCGACGCCCTCGCTGATCAGCCGCAGCCGGTCCACCGCCGACGTCCGCCTCTCCGACCTGACTGTCGGAGCCATGGCCAGGCTCCTCCGCACGCCGATGGACGGCGAGATGTCGCGCCTGCTTCGCGCGATTGGCCTCACGCTGACATCCCGGTTCCGGCTGTGCCAGAACGGCGACCCCTGCATCATCCAGGTGCGGTCGACACGCATCGGCCTGTCCCGCTCGGTGGCGTCCGAGATCCAGGTCGTGCCCATCCTCGACGAGAGCTGCTGAGATGCCGCCTGCTTCCGCCGCCGTCCTCTCGACGGCGTCCCCCGGACCGGCCTCCGGCACCTCCCGCGTCGCCCTCGCCGGGAACCCCAACACGGGCAAGACCACCATCTTCAACCGCCTCTGCGGTGTCCGCGCCCGGACCTCGAACTTCCCGGGAACGACCACGACGCTGCGGAGCGGCCGTGCGGAGATTGCCGGCGATCGATACGTCGAGGTGATCGATCTGCCGGGGATCTACGAGCTGCACTTCGAGTCGCCCGAGGGCCGCATCGCGCGGACGGTGCTGGCAGAGGGTGCGCCGACCGGCCCGGTGGATGCGGTCGTGGTGCTGGTGGACGCCTGCAACCTGCCTCGCAACCTGGTCCTCGTCGGTGACCTCCTCCGCCGGCACCCGCGCGTGGTGGTCGCGCTGAACATGGTGGATCTGGCCGCGCGCCGGGGCCTCTCGATTGGCGTCGACGCGCTCGCCCGGCGGCTCGGTGTGCCTGTGGTGGCGGTGGTCGCGCGGACCGGGCAGGGGCTGGACCTCCTGAGACGCGCCGTCGCGGCCGCGATCGACGGACCGTCACAACACCGGCGCACCGATCTGCCGGCCCGGGATGCGAGCATCGAGACCGTCTCGGCGTGGGCGGAGGGCGTCGTCAGCGACGTGCTGGATGTCTCGCAGCTCGAGCGCTCCGCGATCGACCCCTGGACCGAGCGCGTCGACCGGGTCCTGACGCATCCCGTCTCCGGCCTGCTGTTCTTCGCCGTCGTCATGGGCGGCCTGTTCTGGACGCTGTTCACGCTGGCGACCGTGCCGATGGACCTGATCGAGCTGACGTTCGCGCAGCTCGGAAGCGCCGTTGCGGCGCGCGTTCCCGAGGGGCCGGTGCGCGATCTGCTGACCGACGGGATCATCGGGGGCGTGGCGGGCACAGTGGTGTTCCTGCCGCAGATCTGCCTGCTCTTCTTCCTGATCAGCCTGCTCGAGGACACCGGGTATCTTGCGCGCGCGGCGTTCGTGATGGACCGCGTGCTGCGCCGGTTCGGCCTGCCGGGCCACGCGTTCGTTCCGTTGCTCACGGCCCATGCCTGCGCGCTGCCGGGCATCATGAGCGCCCGGCTCATCCCGCATCGCCGCGATCGGCTGGCGACGATCATGGTGGCGCCGTTCATGAGCTGCTCGGCGCGGCTGCCGGTGTACGTCCTGCTCACCAGCCTGCTGTTCGCCAACCGCCCAGCGCTGGCCGGGCTGGCGTTCGCCGGCTGCTACCTGCTCGGGGCGGGGGCTGCGCTCCTCAGCGCCATGGTGTTCGGACGGACGGTCTTCAAGGGCGCCGCGCGGCCGATGGTGCTCGAGCTCCCGACGTACAAGCGGCCGTCGCTGGCCAACGCCCTGCTGTCAGCGAAGGATCAGGCGCTGTCGTTCCTCCGCACGGCGGGGACGGTGATCATGGCGATCTGCGTCGTGATGTGGTGGCTCAGCGCCTACCCGCGCGTCCCGGCATCCGCCGAGGCGCAGGCGCTTCGCCTGACCGCCGCCGAGGCCGGCGTGACCGACGCGCGCCGCGACGAGCTGTTGACCGAGGCAGCCGTGGTCGAATCGCGCGCTGCCCAGGCGGGCAGCTTCGCGGGCCGGCTGGGCCGGGCCCTGCAGCCGGTCTTCGCGCCGCTCGGGTACGACTGGCAGCTCACGCTCGGGGTGGTCACGAGCTTCCTGGCGCGGGAGGTATTCGTCTCGACCATGTCGGTGCTCGTGGGCGGCCGCGGCGACGCGGACATCGACGGCGGCGTGATCGACTCGATCCGGCGCATGTCCCGCGACGACGGCCGGCCGGTGTTCACGCCGGCGACGGCGGCCAGCACGCTGGTGTTCTTCGTGCTGGCGATGCAGTGCCTGCCGACGCTGGCCGTGACGCGCCGGGAAACCGGCGGGCTGAAATATGCCGCGCTGCAGCTCGGCTACATGTCGGCGCTGGCCTACGCCGTGGCGCTGGTGACGTACCAGTCGCTGGCCGCTGCCGGCCTCGGCCACTGAAAGACGCGGATCGGCTACGGCCACAGAACAACACGGACAAACACGGCCACAGAACAACACGGACGAACACGGAAGTTGGTTCATGCCCTGGATCCTTCAAGACATCGTCGTCACGTCGGTTGCCTGCGGGGCGCTCCTCCTCCTGGTTCGCCGGGTTGCCGGTGTCGTCCGGCCGAAGACCGAGAAGGAGGGTTGTCCGGCCTGCGCCTCGTGCTCCGCGCCACGCCGCCAGGCGCCACCGGACCCGCTGATCCAGATCGCCCGCCGCCACTGAACGACGCGGACCGCTTCCGTTCCACGGACGATCACCGGAAGGACGGCCACGGAAAAACACGGAAGGACGGCCACGGAAAAACACGGAAGGACACTGATCGGAGTGTCCCGATCGGAATGCCCCTGATCGCGCCCTTATCTTCTATCGCACGTCTATCGCACGTCCGCTATGGACCAGCAGAACACGGCTTGCGGCTTCGGCGAATAGCCGATCAACAACACTGACGTAGCGTCCGGGCGGCAACCCTGGTCGCTCGTCATCCTGGTAGAAAGCACAGCCCTTCAAGGTACCCATCGAAGTCGTACTGTTCGACAATCTAGCGCTCATCGCAGAATGCTTGACAGGGACTGTCGAATTCCATCCGAGCCGATGTGATGCGTGAGAGTTGGCGAGTGCGAGCCTCGAAGCTATCTCATAAATGCCCGGAGCAAGATCCGGGCACAGGCGAGCTGCACCATGCCCAGGTAGTTCCCGACGTGTCGCTCCCAGCGGGTGACCACGCGGCGGCAGTTGTGGAGCCAGGCAAAGAGCCGTTCGATTTTCCAGCGGCGCTTCGTGCGTCGCAACGGCCGGCCGTCCTGCGTCTTCGCGCGGCCCCGACGATTCGCCGCGATCATCTCGATGCCGTACTGCGTCATCAGCAGGTCGTCGAGTCCATCGCTGTCATAGCCGCGGTCGCCGATCAGGCACCACGGGAGGTCGGGGAGGAAGCGCGCGTCGAGGGTGGCGGGGACGAGGTGTGGCTCATACGGTGAAGCGCTGGCCACGTGCACGGCGATAGGAAGACCGCCGCGGTCGCAGATCGCCATGACCTTGGAGCCTTTGCTGGAGCCTTTGCCACGGCGCGTTGGACCGATTTCAGGGCCCCTTTTTTCGCCGAGGCGAAGGTCGCGTCGACGAACGCTTCACTCAGATCGATCTTGCCGAGGTCCCAGAGGTCCTCGGCGAGGCGTAGCAGCAGCCGATCGAGGCGGCCCGAGCGCTGCCAGAGTCGGACGCGACGATGGCAAGTCTGGTACGGCGGATAGCGTGATGGCAGGTGCCACGGCGCGCCCGTGCGCAGGACGCACAGGACGCCGTTCATGACGGCCCGCGGATCGGTCCACGGCCGGCCGCGGCCATCCGGGCGACGGCGCGGGCGGAAGGTCGGTTCGAGCACGGCCCATTTGCTCGTCGGTGAGGTCCATGCCGTCGAGTACGACGGCGATCCTACCGATGTTTCCCGTTGATGGAGCCCGGTTGTCAGGGCAACTGTTGTCTCAGGTGCGGGCGGCAGAACGGCCATGCGCCAAGTACCAGCAATAGGCCACCCACAACAATGAATACGAGGGTCACGGAAAAGCCGGCCAAGAAATGCGGCAGAGTATAAGGTACGCCCTCGAAGAACAATCCATACACAATTCTCACCGCAAATAGCGCGACAAACGCAAATACAGGGAACAGTGCGGACAAGACGCGCTCGAGGACTGAACCCTTCATTCGGCGGGACCAATATGCGGCGAGGGCGCCGACGAATGGCAGCACCAGATATGGGATGGCCAGGAACTGGAATCTGGTCTTGTCAAAAGGCAACCAGATGAGCACCCAATAGAATCCGAAAAACAACAGACAGGATGCTGCTCCAGGCAACCACACCTTCTTGATATCGTCCGCGGTCGCGACGTTCGCACCGTAGCCAGCGGATCTGAGTTTGAGCATCTTGGGGACCATCGCTCCTGCGCCTTTCGCATTGGCAGCCGTGACCGCCGTCGACGACTGAGGGTTGAGCCAGGCATCGACGGCGCCCGCAACGAGATCGACGGCCGTGCGGAACGAGGCTGGCTGAGCGGCCAGCAATTCCGCGAGCTCCCGGCCATAGCGGCGACGCCAGGCCGACGGATAGAGCCGAATCAGCCAGGTCACGCCTTCGCCAGCCGCCTCTGGCCGACCTTCGCCACTGACTGCATGCTGGCGAGCCGCGCGCGCAGCGCTTTCGCGCCGACCGCCGTGAGCTGGTAGGGATTGCGCCGGTCCTCCGTGTCGAGCCCCTCGATCAGCCCACGCGATTCGAGCCTGGCGATCGCGCCGTAGAGCGATCCTGGCCCGAAGCGCACGCCTGCGAAGGACGCGATGTCTTCGGTGATCGCGTAGCCGTGCTTGGGACCGTCGGCGAGGCTGACGAGGATCAGCAGTGCCGGCTCACCGAACCGGCCGAACTCCTCGAGATCCGCAACGTCATCACGGCGTGCCATACTCCGTCCTCAGTAATACTGTTAGCGTAGTATTACTGTAAACGTAGTATAGTGTCAAGCTGGAATTCGACTCACTGACGTCGGCACAATGGGCCGCCAGAATTGCGCCCGATAAGGCTGACCCGCTTCACTGTCTCACCGCGCAGGTGCAGCGCGCGGATCGGTCCACGGCGGTTGCGCCCGTCCGGGCGACGGCGCGGGCGGAACGTCGGTTCGAGCACGGCCCATTGCACGTCGGTGAGGTCCATGCCGTCGAGTGATAGCCGATCTCGCCGACCACGAGCACGGCTGGTTGCAGATATTGTAAGGGCACGTTGAACGGTGCGATGCGCGACGCCGGCGAGTCGGGCCACGTCGATTTGACTGTGACCTGCGCGTCGCAGAACCTGAATCTCGTGCCGTCAGCATGTCGATCATCCTTTCCCTCGCTGCCTGGTGCAGCAAGTCTGGGACCCGACAGGGTCTGCTCAAAACGGCAGGTGTTGGAGGAGGAAGGCGTGGTGGTCCGTGAAGCGCCCGATGAGCACGTCGACGAGGGCAGCCCGTTTCTCACGCAGTCTCCCGCGCGCCAATGCCGCTAACGTAGTGGGGTCGCGCTCGCCGGCGATCAGGCCCTTCAACATGGCCCGTCCAGAAACACCGAGCACGTCGGTGGCGACATCGCCCAACTTGATGTTGGCGGTTTCGAGGACTTTCTGGACGCGATTGGCCTCCTCGCTGTGTGCGTCGATCAGCTGGCGCCGCGCGCGGGTCAGTTCCCGTAGTGCACGGAGGGGCGCGGGGGGCACGAAGCTGCCGCGCAACAAGCCGTGCTCGAGCAACTCCGCGAGCCACTCACAGTCTTCGACGTCCGTCTTCCGCCCTGGCACCTTCTTGACGTGAGCGGCGTTCACCAGCAGGACAGTCAGCTGGCGCTCCTCGAGGATCTGATACACGGGACGCCAGTAAATACCCGTGCTCTCCATGGCGACGTCGGTACACCGAGCGGCCACGAGCCACTCCGCCAGCTCCAGCAGCGCGCCCGTAGTGGTCGCAAACGTCCGGACCTCCGACCGGCGCTGTCCACGCAGATCCGGACGCCTCAGACACGCGGCGACCGTCTTCTTGTGAACATCGAGCCCACAACACACCGTATGACGCACGTGCATGGCCGACCTCCCGTACCGAGCCGGAGGCGTGAGCCAGGTAGGAGAGTATCCTCCGCGTGCTGTCCGTCGCCGGACGCAACATTTTGAGGTGCCTCAATCACGCCCAGGTCAGAATTTCCACGGGCTCTCGACACCATTCTGAAGACCGCGACCTCGGCCGAATCGATACGGCGGGAGCGTACTCCCTTTCATGTTTGGAGGTGGCGGAACTGCCATGAGGGAATTTCCGGAACCCGCACGTCCCGGGTGTCCGTTCGGCAGATCTACCTCTGTGTTCTTCCGTGTTCTTCCGTGGCTGTTCTTCCGTGGCGGTTTTTCCGTGGCGGGGAGCGTGTCCGTCCGTGGCCCGGCTTGACATAATTTTAGTTATAACTAAAATAACTCCCGTGGTGCTCGACCCCGTGGTGCTCGCCTCGGTGGCCTCTCCCCGGCGGCGCGAGATCCTCCGCCTCGTGTGGACGGCCGAGCGCTCGGCCGGTGACATCCACCGCGCGATGCCGGACGTGACGTTCGGCGCCGTGTCGCTCCAGTTGCGGGCGCTCGTGGAGGCGGAGCTCGTGGAGTGCCGGCAGCAGAGCCGCCACCGGTACTATCGCGCCCGGCGCGACGCGTTTGGCGAGGTCGGGCGGATGCTCGAGCAGATGTGGACAGACGCGCTGTGGCAGCTCAAGCTCCGGGCCGAGCTCGAGTCCACCCGGCGCGGCCCCCGGCCGCGGCGCCGTCACGGCCTCCGGAGACCGAAGGTACGTACACCATGACCTCATTCGCGCATCGACTCGACAGATCGGTCGTCATCCGCGCAACCCCGGCAGTCGTGTTTCGCTACTTCACGGACACGGTCCGATGGGCGTCCTGGTGGGGCGCCGGATCGACCATCGATCCGCGTCCAGGTGGGCGCGTGCTCATCCGCTACCCCGGCGGGATCGAGGTCGCGGGCGAGGTGCTCGAGCTCGAGGAGCCCCGGCGGCTCGTGTTCACGTACGGATTCGTGAGCGGAACGCCCATTCCTGCCGGCTCGTCCGTCGTGACCATACGCCTGGAGCCATCACGGGACGGCACCGAGCTCCATCTCTCGCACGCCTTCCAGGAGGCGGCTGTTCGCGACGAGCACGTGCAGGGCTGGCGGTATCAGCTGGGCGTCTTCAGCAGCGTGGTCACCTCGGAGGTCAACGGGCAGGCGGAACGTGTCGTCGACGCCTGGTTCGACGCCTGGGCCGAGACGGACGTCGCCGAGCGAGGGCGCAGGCTTGCCGCCATCGCCGTGCCGGGCGTGCGGTTCAGCGATCGGTTCGGCGTGACCGACGGCATCGACGATCTCCTGCCGCACGTGAGCGCAGCGCAACGCTTCATGCCCGGCGTGCGGCTGACACGCACGGGCACGATCAGACAGAGCCAGGGCGTCGTCCTCGCCGACTGGATCGCCCGGGCAGCCGAAGCGGGGGAGCGCGGCCGGGGCACGAACGTCTTCATCATGGACCCGGAGGGCCGGATCGAGTCCGTGACGGGGTTCTGGAGCCTGTGAGCCGATTCCGGGCCTGCCGGAATTCCGGCAGCCGGGGGCCGCCAGGCCGATTTTCCTCCGATCCGGGCTGCCGGCACGTGGGCTGCTTCCGGATCACGGCGATTACCCTTAGGAGGCGCCGTGACCGTCACCCTCGTCGTCGTGTCGGCCGTCGTGGCCCTGATGGTGTTGTACTGGATTCCCGTTCGCGGCTGGTATCGCCGCTCGGAGGCGCAACGGCTCGCGTCGCTCCGCACGATGTCGGGCGACACCGGGGTGCTCTCACCCGACTACGAATCGACGCTCGCGATCACGATCGACGCCCTGGCGACCGAGGTCTGGCCGAGGCTGCTCGAGATGGGTCGCGGCCCCGGAAGCCAGTTGCGGCCCGCCGACGCCGCCGATGTCTCCCCCGGTGACGTCCTGCGGTACAGGCTGGCGCCGGCTTTTCCGGTGCACTCGGTCGACCCCGGCCGGACGCTCGTGCTCGGCGACAGCCCCGGACGGCTCCACTGGCGCTGGCAGTTCGAGCTCTACCCCGTCGACCCCTCGAGAACACGGCTGCTCTCGCGGACGCGCATCCGATCGGGACCGACGCCG
>DASPFV010000158.1:0-5948 GCA_035620975.1 Vicinamibacterales bacterium | reverse complement strand
GGGCTTCGAACTGGGCCGAAGTGTAGACCAGAAAGCCGGCGGCCGTACCGATTGCAGGTCCGGTCTACCTGAAGCCCACCACCTGCCGAATCATGCCGTCGCTCTTCGTCAGGATGTAGAGCTCTCCGTCGTGATCCTCGGCGAAGCGCATGTCCACCCGCCCGCGGCCTGCGATGGCTGCGGCGCCCGGCAGGGTATCGCCGCCGCCCCGCGCCCGGAACCTCTCTTCGGCCAGCCGACGAAGGCCGGCGTCAATCTCGTGAATCGGCGCAAGCGTTGCGGGATCGCCATCGTCCGCCCGCAGCACGTCGGCGATCTCGGCGTACCAAATGCGGCCCGTCGTGATGTCGCCGAAGAGGAGCCTGGCCTTCAGCGCCGGGATCCGGCTGCCGCGGTACACGACTCCGTTGGCGATTGCGTCGCCGAATCTGGAGGTATGCGGGTAGGCAATGACGGGATAGGTCGGCCTGACCATCCCGCGAGTCACCGTGCCGGTGATCTGCCACGGGATTCTGTCATCGGCTGGTACCGCGGCCATGCCTTCGGAGGTCATCGCCTGCGGGCCCTCGCGCAGCGGATACCCGTAGTTCGCCCCTTTGTCGACGAGCACCGCGGTTTCCCACGCCGTGAGGCCGATGTTGAACGCGAGCAGCCGCGGTGTGCCCGGTCGGGTGGATTCGGCGACCCAGATCAGTCGATGGGGGTTGCGCAGCCCCACCGCCCAGATTTCCTTCCGTGCGCCCTGGAACTCGACGAACGGGTTGTCGTCCGGGATCCGATACCGCCCGTTCCCGCTCACGCTGCTCGTGGCGGTGTGCTCGCGCAGGTCCGGCACGATGCGCAGGATCTTGCCGACGAGAGTGTCGAGCCGCTGCGGGTTCAGGCGGCGGATATCGCGCTGCTCACCGGTTCCCGCGTCGCCGCTCCCGAGGTACATGACGCGCCAGTCGGGATCGCCCGGCTTCGCTGACGGCATGAACGTGAACTCGCCGAGGGGGTGAATGGGGAGCGGTTGCTGGAGCCGCATCAGCTCGCGAGCGGTGCCCTCGAACGTCGTGTTCGAGATGTCGCGGTCCATCCACTCGATCAGCACGGTTTCGCGGTTGATGACCGCGCCAGGCTGTGCCGGCGTGGGAATCGCCGGCGTGGTGCGATAGGCGGAGAGATCGAGACCAGGGACGACGCCCGGCTTTGGATCAGGCGTCCCGTCCGTGGTCGGGTCCTCCATGTGCATCGTGTAGAAGACGCCGTTGCGTGCGTAGTCTGGATCGAAGATGAAGTTGATCAGGCCGGTCGCGAGGTTTCTATCGAAGGTCAGCTTCGGGAACAGGCCGGGGTTGCCGTCGCGGCCGTTGAAGTCGAGGTACGTCGTGAACCGTCTGGTCTGCTTGTCGAGGATGTACAGCGGTCCGTTCTGGTCGTTGACGAAGAACCTGCGGCCACCCGGTTCATCACGCAGGACATTCACGCGCGCCAGCAGCCCCCGCGTGTTCTCTCCGCCCGGTTCCCCCGTCACGGGCATCTGGACGTAATCAGCCAGCTCGAGCGCCTGCCGTGGCGTCGGGTCGGCGGCGGCCGCCGGCGCGGGCGTGACGGCCGTCTTCGCGGCAAGCGCCCGAAGGTAGTTGACGATGCTCCAGATCTCGGTGTCCGGAATCCGTCCGTCCCACCCGGCCATCATCGTCGGCGGGATGCCCCGCTTGGTGACGGTGTAGATCTCGCCGTCGGTCGAGCCATGGTCCCACTGGTCGTCGGTCAGGTCGGGCGCCTGCCTGCCGCCCTGCTCTGCGATGATCGAGAGGGCGATCCCGGCCTGCACCGCGCCCTGCGCCATGGGGCCGTGACAGGCCGCGCAGTTGGCATCGTAGGCGAGCTTGCCGGCCGCGAGCGATTCGGGCGTGGGTGCGACAGGGTTCTTCAGTCTGGCCGCCTCGGTGGTCTTCTCGTCCTGTCCCGCCAGTCCGCGGGCGGTGATGGCGATCGCGAGAACGAGACCTGCCGCATGTGCGATACGTGAATCGCCGCGCATGCCAGAACTCTACTACGGCGCCGACGCGAACGCATCGTTCGCGGGTCGGATCGGATCCGTGTGAATCCGGGTTCATCCGCGTCCCGTGACCAAGATCCGCGTGAAGCCGCGTTCAGCGTCCCGTGGCAGATGGATCCGCGTGAATCTGCGTTCATCGGCGTCCCGTCACACATGCAGCATCAGTCGTGCCGCTCACGCAGAGTGCGTTACACTGCAGCCGGCGACGCTGGCACTCCGCACGTCGACCAGACCGACGGGCACCGCGGGCCGTGACTTCACCGCACGATGACTCTGCTGCGGAACGCGTTGCGCCGTCGTGGAGAGCACCATGGATCCTCGCATCGCGCCGTTGACAGAGATTCTTCGCCTCAATACGAGGCTCTTCCGGAACTGCCTGGAGGGCCTCACCGACGAGATGGCTGCACTGCGGCCGTCGCCCTCGACGAACCACGTCGCGTTCGTGGCGGCTCATGTCACCGAGGCTCGCTTCTACCTGCTGAAGCTGTTCGGCGCCGAGTGCGCGAGCCCGCTCGCCGCTTGCCTGGAGAACGCGCGCGGCATCGAAGACGTGAAGCGGTTTCCACCGCTGTCGGAGATGCAGCGTGCGTGGACCATGGCCTCCCACGCCCTTCGCGATCGGCTTGCCGACATGACGGCCGCGGAGCTGGACGCACCCATCGCTTCGCCTTTTCCACTGCCGATACCCGACCCGACGGGGCTGAGCCTGCTGGCGTTCTTCGTGCAGCACGACAGCTATCACATCGGGCAGCTGGCGCTCCTCAGGAAGCACGCGGGACTGCCCGCGATGCAGTATGCCTGAGGACTGGCAGGCTGGCGCCGAAGGCCGTTGTCTCACGGTCGGGGGCTCGCAACGCGGCCAGGCTCGTGACGCGCGCGACGCCCCGGCCGTCAGGGTTTCCCCAGCACGTCTTCGACCGTGAGCACGTCGACGGGTCCGAGCTTCAGCGCCCGGACGGGCTGTTCGATGACCTTGCGATCGCCGACGATCACCACCGCGAACCGCTCCGGCTGAATGTGCTGCGCCGCGGCCCTCTCGACACCGGGGCCTGTGACCGTCGTGATCGCGCGCATGTATTCGCCGAAATAGCCTTCGGGCAGGTCGTGCACGACCTGCTCCTCCAGCTTGCGCGCGAAATCGCCGGTGGTCTCGAACTCGGCGGGAAAGCCCAGTGCGACGTAGTTCTTCGCCTTGTCGAGCTCGTCGCCGGGGATCGGCTCGCGGATCCGGCCGAACTCGTTGAAGAACTCGCGAACGGCCTCGGCGGTCTTGTCGGTCTGCACGCCGGCACGCGCCGAGAAGGTTCCGGGCGAGATGCGCTCTTCGAACACCGAGAACGCGCCGTAGGCATAGCCATGCGTCTCGCGCAGGTTCGTGTTCAGCCGCGACGTGAACGATCCGCCGAGAATCGTGTTGAGCACCTGCAGCGTCGGGTAGTCCGGAGTCGAGCGCGGGACGCCGACCCAGCCGATGCGAATCTGTGATTGCGCCGCGCCCGGCTTGTCGATGATGTAGAGCCGCCGCTCCCGCAGTTGCGCGGCCGCCGGGAGCGGCGTCACCTTCGCGCCGCCTGCGGACGGCGGCTTCCAGGCCCCGAACGTCTGCTCCAGCAGGGGCATGATGCCGGACGCCGTGATATCGCCCACCACCAGCAGCGTGGCGTGCTCAGGACGGTAGTACGCCGCATGGAACGCCCGCACGTCGTCCGGCGTCATGGCCCTGACCTCGGCTTCGCCGCCGCCGTCAGCCGTGCCGTACCGATGGGTGCGGCCGAATACCAGCCGCGGAAACGCGAGGTCCATGATCGCCGCGGGATCGTCACGCGCCTGGAGCAGGCGCGTGAGCCGTTCCTTGCGGAGGCGCTCGAGCTCGCCGGGGGAGAACGTCGGGCGCATGACGACGTCGGCCATCAGCGGGAGGGCCTCGCTCAACTTCGTGACTGGTGTCGAGAGCCGTACGGCCGAATAGTCGAACGTGCTCGTCGTGCTCAGATCGGCCCCGAGGAACTCGACGGCGTCGGCAAGCTCCAGCGCCGACCTGCCGCCGGCGCCCTCATCGAGCATGCTGGCCGTCATCGCCGCGATCCCGTACTTGCCCGCGGGATCCACCGCGCTACCGGCTCGTACGATGAGGTTGATCTGCACCATCGGCACTTCGTGCTGCTCGACGATCCACACCTGGAGTCCGTTCGACAGGCGGTGCTTCTGGACTGCCGGCAGGGTCAGCGGCGGCGGTGGCGCCAGCCTGGGTGGGGAAGACCGGTCGGGCTTCTGGGCCAGCGCCGGGCCACCCACCAGCATCAGGGCAATCGCGAATGCGGTGGCATCGCGCACGATCGCGCGGGCGTCGTCGCGAGGCCTCACTGCTGGCTCTCCGGGACGACGGACAGCTCGACGCGGCGGTCCCTGGGCAGGTACCGGCGCACCGCGGATCGAACGTCCTCGGCGCTCAGCGCGCGATAGCGTGACAGGTCCTCCTCGAAGTAGTCGGGCATGCCCGTCCGCGTGTAGTAGCCGTTCAACTGGTCGGCCTTGCCGCCGAACCCGCCGACCCGCTCCATGCGGCGATAGAAGTCGGCTTCGATCTGGTTGAGGGTGCGTGTCATCTCACGGTCGTCGGCCGGTGCCGCGCGCAACGCGTCGAGCTCCTCGTCGATGACGGCCTGAATCTTCTCGAGCGTCTGTCCGGGTCGCGCCGTGGCCATGATCAGGAAGACGCTGCCGAGGGCCCTCGACAGCTGAAGCGCCGTGACGTCCTGCGCGATTTGCAGCTCGTACACGAGGCGACGGTAGAGGCGGGCGTTTTTGCCGCCGGACAGCAGGTGGGCGGCGATATCCATGGCCGCATCGCCGGCCTGGAAATACGCCGGCGTGTGCCACGCGAGATAGAGCCGGGGCAGCTGCACCCGGTCCGTGAGCGTGTGGCGCTTCACGTCGGTCAGCGCTGCCGCCGGCGGAGCGAGGGGCGGCGCCGACGGCCCGCGGGGGACCTCCTCGAACCACTTCTCGACCAGCGTCCGCGTGTGCTCGAGGTCGATGTCGCCGGCGATCACCAGGCTCGCGTTGTTGGGCGCGTAGTAGGTCTTGAAGAACTCCCGGACGTCTTCGTGGGTCGCAGCCGACAGATCCTCCATCGATCCGATGGTCGGCCAGCTGTAGGGGTGATTCGCGGGATAGAGCAGCTCCGAGAGCGTCAGGAAGGCCATTCCATACGGCTGGTTCTCGTAGCTCTGCCGTCGCTCGTTCTTCACGACGTCGCGCTGGCCGTCGACGCGCGCCGGCGTCATCGTGTCGAGCAGGTACGCCATGCGATCCGATTCCAGAAAGAGCGCCAGCTCCAGCGCGCTCGACGGAATGTCGATGAAGTAGTTGGTGCGATCCACGTTGGTCGAGCCGTTGTTGCTGCCGCCGGCCGCCTCGAGCCAGGAGTCGAAGGCACCCTCCGGCACGTGCTTCGACCCTTCGAACATCAGATGCTCGAAGAGATGCGCGAAGCCCGTGCGTCCGGGCTTTTCGCTGCCCGATCCCACGTGATACCAGACATTGACCGAAACCGTCGGCACGCTCGTGTCGCGGTGGAGGATGACGTGGAGGCCGTTGTCGAGCGTGAACTCCGTGTATGGCACGGTGAGTCGCGGCCCCGGTGCCTGGGCGCTGAGCGGCAGCGGGCCGATCGCCAGGGTCAGGCCCGCCAGTGCAGTCAACAGCCTGCGCATAGTGAGCCCATTGTCGCCGAGGTCGAACAGGATCTGATCGGGAATGTGGACGGCGTCGGTCGTCGATGTGAGTCTGGCTGACCGCGGGCAGCGGCGAGCGCGTAACGGGTCCTGGGACGAACGTCCCGGGAAGGGTGCCGGCGGCACGCAGCGCCGCTTGATAACATCTCCCGCATGTGGGAAGA
>DASPFV010000157.1:0-4953 GCA_035620975.1 Vicinamibacterales bacterium | reverse complement strand
CCACGTGTGGAGATCTCTCGCGACCCGGCCTTCATGCGCGGCACGATTCCTGTAGGAGAGGGCGGCCGGCAGGTACCCGCGCTCGACATATTCGTGCAGCATGCGCACGCTGCTGAACCTGGGTGTGAGGGAGGCCATGCTCGATCGCATGCGCGCGATCCATCGGCGAGGCAGGCCGCCGTCGTCGCGATCGTAAAACTCCGGCACCACCTCGTCTTCCAGGAGTCGGTAGAGCTCCGCCGCCTCCTGCTCGTCGCCCTGTGGTTCTCCGATCCGGGTCCCAAGCGCCCAGCCGTAATCGGGAGCGAAGGCCCCCCACCACCACCCGTCCAACGTCGAGAGGTTGAGCCCGCCGTTGACCAGGATCTTCATGCCGCTCGTGCCGCTGGCTTCCCAAGGCCGGCGGGGTGTATTGATCCAGACGTCCACACCCTGGACCATTTCCATGGCCAGCCGCATGTCGTAGTCGTCCAGGAATACGACATGGGCCCGCGCCGCGGGGTCGGCAGCGAACCGGACCCACTGCTGAATCAAGCGCTTCCCGTCTTCATCCTGCGGGTGGGCCTTGCCCGCGACAATCAGCTGCACGGGACGACGGGCATTGGTGAGCAGGCGCAGCAGCCGGCCTTGATCCGTGAGCAGCAGATGGGGGCGCTTGTAGCTCGCGAAGCGTCTCGCAAACCCCAGCGTCAGCACATCCGGACCGAGGGCCGCGGCGGCGCTCTCGGCGGCGGCCTCCCGGCCCTGGTACCGTGCCAGCTCGCGGAAGAGCCGCTCGCGCGCGAAGCGCACGAGGTCCTGGCGTTCGAGCGCGCGAACGCTCCACAGTTCCTCGTCGCTCAGACGCAGGATGTCGGAGGTGAGCGCGGAGACGTCACCGCGCCATCGCTCCTTGCCGGCCGCGCGCGTCCAGAGCGCATCGGTCCAGGGCGAGTCCCACGACGGCACGTGGACCCCGTTGGTGACGTGATCGACGGGAACCTCGCGCTCCGGCCAGCGGGGGAACAAGCCGGCGAACAGCCGGCGGCTCACCTCGCCATGCAGCTGGCTGACGCCGTTGACCCACGAGCAGCCGCGCATAGCGAGCCATGCCATGTTGAACGGTTCCTGCGGATCGTCGGGGTTGCGGCGTCCAAGGCCCAGCAGCTCGTGCCACGACAACCCGAGGCCGCGGACGTACTCGTCGAGGTACGCGCGATGCTTCTGCGCCTCGCCGACCGAGAACGTGTCGAACCCGGCGGGCACCGCCGTATGCGTGGTGAAGATATTGCCGGCCCGCGTCGCCCAGAGCGCCTCTCGAAACGACACGCCATGCTGATGCATGAAGCCATGCGCGCGTTCGAGCACCACGAACGCCGCGTGGCCTTCGTTGAGGTGGCACACTTCGATCCCGAGCCCCAGCGCTTCGAGGAGGCGCCACCCTCCCACGCCGAGGATGATCTCCTGGAGCAGCCGCACCTCGGAGCTGCCGCCGTACAAGGCGCTCGTGATACCACGGTCGGATGGCGCGTTGAACGGATCGTTGCTGTCGAGCAGATACAGCGTGGTACGCCCCACCATGACCTGCCAGGCCCGCAGGAGAATCGTGCGGTCCGGGAAAATCAGCGATATGCGAAGCCGTTCGCCTCCAGGGCCGGCGACCGGCTGCACGGGCAGGCTCGCCGGATCGTTGTACGGGTAGAGCTCGGCCTGCCGGCCTTCCGCGTCGAGGATCTGCCGGAAGTAGCCCTGCTGCCAGAGGATGCCGACGCCGACGAGCGGCACCCCGAGGTCGCTCGCCGTCTTGAGGTAGTCTCCGGCCAGTATCCCGAGGCCGCCGGCATACAGCGGCAGCGCCTCGTGAAGACCGAACTCCATGCTGAAGTACGCCACCGGCGGCAGGCTGGTGGTACCGGCCGGAAGCCACGCGGGCGTCGCGTGATAGCTCCTCCGGGATTCCTCGAGCGTCTGCACGGCGCGCACGAAGTCGGGGTCGGCGGCGAGGCGCTCCAGCCGTTCGAGCGGCACGTACTGGAGGAGCAGCCACGGGTTCTGCGTGCGCTCCCACAGTTTGTCGTCGAGCCGGTTCCAGACGGCATCCCCCGCGTGGCTCCAGGACCAGTGCAAATCGAGCGCGTGCGCGGACAGACGGACCAGCGGGTCGGGGAGGGGACGAACCGGGTCTGGCGGCGATGGCATGTGCTGGTGGATTCCTCGCGAGAGCCGGTGAGGTCAGTCCACGAGCCGCCAATGATGCGCGTACACGTTGAACGCCTCGCCGCGTACGAACCCGAGCAGCGTAATCCCGACCTCTTCCGCCAGCTCGACGGCGAGGCTCGAGGGCGCCGACACGGATCCGACGATCGGCACGCCCGCCAGCAACGCCTTCTGCACGATCTCGAACGACGTGCGGCCGCTCACGAACAGGATCGAGTGATCGAGCGGCAGGCGGCCGGACAGCAGCATCCGGCCGAAGACTTTGTCCACGGCGTTGTGCCGGCCGACGTCTTCCGCATACGCCGTCAACCGGCCGGTCCGGTCGAACAATCCCGCCGCGTGCAGGCCGCCAGTGGCGTCAAAAACCTGCTGCGAGCCTCTCAGCCGTTCGGGCAGGCGCGGCATCAGCTCGGGCGAGATCGTCCACGCGGCCGAAATGTTCGGCGCCTCTGCCCGCAGCGACTCGATCGTCCGTCGGCCGCATAGTCCGCACGCGGAGCTGCCGACGACCTGCCGGCGTGCTTCCAGGAGACGTGGCAGCTCGGCCGCGCGACGTCGGCCGAGGGTGACGTCGAGGGTGTTCTGCGCCTCCGGATCCATGGCCACGGTTCCGACGTCGCCCGCCTCGTGCACGACGCGCTCGGCGAGCAGGAAGCCCGCCGCGAGCTCGCGGTCCGAACCGGGGGTCCGCATGAGGACGGCGAACGGGTTTCCGCACACACGAATCTGGAGCGGCTCTTCAGTCGCCGTCATATCTCGCCGTGTCGTGCGGGCTCCCGGCGATACGTGGACGACCCGGACGTGCCGGGCCAGCTTCGCCGTCGCCAGCCAGTACGGACGGTCGATCCTCGAGCTGTCGCGTGGCCCGGACTCGTCATCGAAGATGGGTGGTGTCATACGTCACAAAACCGACCCCGGAGTGCCTTGAGCGAGGTTGCGGGCGAGCGTCGCCCGATTCTGGCCTCATGATACGCCGAGGCGCGCGACCAGGCGCTGAGCTGGGACTGCCGCATCATCCGTTTGAGGCGTCTGGCGAGCGGACTCCCATCGGTTGTAGAGTGGGGTCCCAACTCGCGCCCGATCGCGTGACCTGACGGACTGGAGAACGCTAGGCGGATCCCGAGCAATAAGACGCCCATCAGGACGGGCTGGGACCCTTCTTGCTCAGCGGCTGGACTCAAAACGTTGACCCGTCGCAGACGGCGGCCCCGTCCTCGAAAACTGGCCAGGGAGATGGAGACTGGGAACTGGCAACTGGGAACTGGCAGGCGGCTAGTGGCAACTGGAGACTCGAATCGCCCTCCGGGGCAGCTGGTCAGCGTCGGGACACACCATCTGTACATCAGCTGTCAGGGAACCGGGGCTCCCGCCGTCGTCTTCGATGCGGCGCTCGGCGCATCGTCGGTCAGTTGGAGTCTGGTGCAGCCGACGGTCGCCCGGCTGACCCGGGCCTGCACGTACGACCGTGCCGGCATGGGCTGGAGCAATGGCGGGCCGCTGCCGCGCACGGCTGGCCGCATGTCGGCAGAGCTTCACACGCTGCTGCAGACTGCCGCGGTACCGCCCCCCTATGTGCTGGTCGGGCACTCGTTTGGAGGGTTCGTGATGCGGATCTTTGCGGCGACGTATCCGGTCGAGACAGCCGGCCTCGTGTTGGTCGATCCCGCGCACCCCGAACACTGGCTCACGCCGTCGGAGCGCGAGCGCCATGAAATCGATCGAGGCGTGCGGCTCTGCGGCTACGGTGTCATTGCCGCCCGCCTCGGGCTCGCCCGGCTGGTCGCGGCGCTCGTCGGGGTCGGGGCCCTGGCGCCCGCGCGCGCGCTCGTGAAAGCGATCAGTCGCGGCCGCCTGCGCCGCGAGGACGAATTCGTCCTCGCGCCGATCTGGAAGCTGCCACCCGACGCGCGCCGGCCGCTCCGCCGTTTCTGGACGCAGCCGAAGTTCTTCGAGGCGCTCGGCAGCCAGATCGGCAGCGTCTGCGAGAGTGCCCGGGAGGTGCAGGAAACGGTGGGCGGCGGGTACGGGGATTTGCCGCTGGTCACGATTTCGTCAAGCAACCCGGATCCGGTTCGCGCCCGTCGCCAGGAAGATCTGGCCCGATTGTCCTCGCGAGGTCGCCACATTGTCGCGTCGGACAGCGGCCACTGGATTCCACTGGATCAGCCGCAGATCGTCATCGATACGATTGCCGACATGATCAGGTCGATCGGCTGCGGTCGCGCGAGCGGATTCATCCCCGGCGTTTGAAGAACTGCACCGCCCGCTCGTGCCGCTCGGCAGCCGCCCGCGTCTTGAACGTGCCGAGGTTCCGCCGCCTGCCCGTGCGTGGATCCGGGTTGCGCGAGTACAGACGGTATTCGCCTGACTTCAGCTTGCGAATCATTCCGGTGTGCCTGGATTCCGGTGCGTGAGTTTCACCACGTCCTCACGGGGACGATCGTGAGCCGGTCGCGGCCGGCGGACCTGACGAGAAACCCCTCCGGTGCGTCTCCGTGCCTCGGTGTCCCCGTGCTTTTTGGTCTCCGGATCTTCTACCGCAGGACCTCCCCGGGTTGCTCCTCGCGCGTCCCGGTTTCGACTGATGTCTTCTTCCGCTCGATGTCGGCCTCGTCGGGTGTTCGTGAGGTCTTTGTGAGGCGCCGCGCCTCCAGGTTCGTGGCTGCGCGCGCGAGAAGCCCGAGGCCTGCCGCCGCCAGCAGGGCGCCCGGCGCATCGCGGCGCGACGCGCCATATCCCGCCAGCGCCATGCCCGTC
>DASPFV010000156.1:0-13966 GCA_035620975.1 Vicinamibacterales bacterium | reverse complement strand
CGGTGACGGCCGGGTAGAGGCTGCGGATGTCGCGCGTGGCGTAAGGCCCTGGAGCCGATGACGGCGACGTCGTCATTAGTCGGCAAGATGAGCGAGACGACGGGGAATGTCAAGCACAATGCAGCTCGCGGCACACCGCCCGCGTCCTCGCGGCTGGCGCTTGGGCGCGCCACGTGTCGCCGCCTTGCGGCCGGCCGTGCGCGTCGGCTGGCAGCGCCGCGTGCACTGCGGATTAGAATAGCCGCCGCATGCTCCTGGCCGGCGACGTCGGCGGCACCAAGACGCTTCTCGGGTTCTTCATGTCGGATGGCGATCGGCCGTCCGCCGTCGAAGTGGGTGAGTTCGCGACGCTCGAGTACGACGGACTCGAAGCGATGGTGCGCGAGTTCCTGCGCGTCCGGGCCGTGGAGGCGAGATCCATCGACGTCGCGTGCTTCGGCGTCGCCGGCGCAGTCACCAACCAGGTGGCCCGGCTCACCAACGTGCCGTGGCTCGTCGACGGCGACCGGCTGACGGCCACGATCGGATTCCGGCGATCGCTCATTCTGAACGACCTGGAGGCGCTGGCCTACGGCGTGACCGTCCTGGAGCCGGACGAGCTCGCCGTCCTGCAGCAGGGCGTTCCCCTGGCGACGGGCAACGCCGCGGTGATTGCGGCAGGCACCGGGCTCGGAGAGGCGATGCTGCACAACGTGGAGGGGCGCTTCGTGCCGGCCGCGTCGGAGGGCGGTCATGCGGATTTCGCGCCGCGGACACCCCGCGAGATGGAAATGGCGCTCGAGCTGACGCGCATCTACGGGCGCGTCAGCGCCGAACACGTCATCTCCGGGCCCGGGATTGTCAACATTTACCAATTCACACACCGCGGGTTCGGCGCCGGCCCGATGATCACGCCGGCCAGCGTGGCTTCTGCGCCGCTGTGCGACGCGGTCGGCGCCGTGACGGAGGTCAGCGAGCTGCCGCCGCTCATCAGCCGGGCGGCCATGGAACAGGCCTGCGCGCAGTGCGTCGAGACGATGGCCATCTTCGTCTCGGCGTACGGGGCCGAAGCCGGCAACATCGCGCTCAGAACCGTCGGCACCGCAGGCGTCTACGTCGGCGGCGGCATCGCGCCGAAGATCCTCCCGCTCCTGCGGGAGGGCCTGTTCATGGAGGCGTTCCGCGCGAAGGAACCCCAGGCCGCGTTCGTCGCCACAATCCCCGTCGCCGTGATCCTCAATCCTGACGCGGGGCTGATCGGCGCGGCCGTCCACGCGAGGCAGCTCGCCTTCTCCAGATGAGCCCGAGCCCTTCCGCCCGAGCGGAAGCGCCCGGTCATGGCCCGCCTCGACCGTGCGGTCGACAGGACCTCCACATCGCGACGATATAATCGCGATCAGCGATGGCTGTCCGCGTTCGCGGCTCGAAACGCGTTCGCGGCTCGAAAAAAGAGACCCGGATGCTTCGTCTTCGACTCGATTGGATTTGCCTCTTCGTCGTGTGCTCGCTGCTGCCCGCGCTCGCCTCGGCGCAGCAGACGGGCGCGATCAGCGGGAAGGTCACGGATACGTCCGGCGGCGTGCTGCCCGGAGTCACGGTGGAAGCGACGTCCGGCGTTCTGCCGACGCCGCGCTCGACCGTGACGGACGGCAACGGCGAGTTCCGGCTGCCGGCATTACCACCAGGCGCCTACACGGTCACGTTCGTCCTGTCGGGCATGCAGACGGTGACGCGCCAGGCGCAGGTCCAGCTGTCGCAGGACACGGTGGTGGACGCCACGCTCGGCGTCGGCGGCCTCACCGAGGAGGTGGTGGTCACGGCGTCGGCTACCCTGGTCGAGCGCGACTCGGCCGAGATCAAGAGCGGCGTGTCGAACGAGCAGATCATGGCGCTGCCCGTCGGCCAGGACTACCGCGATCTGGTCCGGCTGATCCCGGGCGTCCAGGTCACGGCGGATCAGGTCCGGGGTCCGAGTGCCGGCGGCAGCGGGCAGGACAACGTCTACCAGTTCGACGGCGTGAACGTGACGCTGCCGCTCTTCGGTACGCTCTCGGCGGAGCCCGCCGCGCACGACATCGCGCAGGTGACGACGATCAAGGGTGGAGCGCGCGCCGTCGACTTCGATCGCTCGGGCGGGTTCACGATCGATTCCGTCAGCAAGTCGGGCACGAACCGGTATTCGGGCGAGATCAGCTATCAGGTGCAGACAGCCGGCATGTCGGCGGCGCTGACGAGCGGCGCGCAGTCGCGTTACGAGGCGGACCGCAGCTGGCTGACCGCGAACGTCGGCGGGCCGGTGATCCCCAACAGGCTCCATTTCTACACGTCCTATTACCGCCCGGAGAACCGCCGGGAGAATCGCGCCAACCTGTACGGGCCGCTGCCGGAGTACGAGTTGACGCGCGACGAGGGGTTCGGGAAGGTGACGCTGACGCCCACGAACTCCGTCCTGCTGAACCTCAGCTACCGCGGATCCGATCGCTCCGACAGGAGCAATCGCTTTCTGGCCAACCAGGCGCCGTCGACGGGGTCGGGCAACGACGCGCAGCTGCGGGTCGGGATCGCGGAGGGCTCCTGGATCATCGGTTCGCGGAGCCTCGCCACGTTCAAGTACACCTACTTCGCGAACAAGACGAGGGGCACGCCCGACATCCTGGCTGACGAGTCGTTCAGCGACGCGATCGGCACCCGGCTGGACGTCGCGAACCTGGATCGAATGGGTCTGCTGACCGTGCCGGCACCGATTGCCGGCCAGGCCGACTATAACGCCTTCATCCAGCCGCTCATCGCGCGGTACGGATATCTGCAGGACGGCGTGCCGACTGGGGGCGGCACGAACGGCATCGCCTCGCAGCTCGATCAGAACGATTTCTTCCGCGATGCCGGGCAGGTGGCCTACAACCTCACACTCGGCTCGACGGTGTCGCACGACCTCCATTTCGGGTACCAGCAGTACGTCGACTCGGAGGACCTGATTCGCAGCTCCAACGGGTGGGGGCTCCTCAGCGTGCCAGGCGGCCGACTGAGCTTCGGCGGCCGCCCCATTTTCTACACGGCGCGGTTCCAGCAGCAGTCGCGCGGTCACGCGGCGCCCATTCACTCGGAGTACCGCTCGCAGAGCATCGAGGTCAACGACGCGATCCGCTGGCGGAACGTCACGGTCAATGCGGGCGTGCTGCTCAGCCGCGATCGGCTCTACGGCCAGGGGCTCAGGGAAGATCCATCGACTCTGTCGGGATTCGTCTCGGCTCCCGGGAACAAGTACCTGATGTACGAGATCCCGTTCAAGCGTCTGGTGCAGCCGCGGCTGGGCGTCACGTGGGCCTACAACGGACGCGACACGGTCTATGGCAGCTTCGCGCGATACAACCCGGCCGCCAGCTCGCTGCCCCGCGCCGCCTCCTGGGATCGCAACCTGATCGGCACCTTCATCGACGCGCACTTCGACCGGGATGGGGTCCTCTTCGCAACCGAGACGGTCGGATCGTCCTCGGGCAAGCTCTTCGTCGAGGACATGACGCCGCGCCGGGTCGACGAGTACCTGATCGGCACGGCCCGGCAGTTCGACGGCGGCTGGACGGCGCGGGCCTACTGGCGCTATCGCGAGGGCAGCCACTTCTGGGAGGACACGAACAACACCGCCAGGGTCGTCTTCGAGCCGCCTCCCGGAATTCCGCAGGAGCTCTACATCCCGAACCTTTCCGAGCAGCTCGCGCAGATTGGCAGCGGCTCCAGCTACGTCATCGCCGAGCTCGACGGCGCGTACACGAAGTACTACGAGGCGACGCTGGAGGCGGAGTACCGGACGAGCCGGGCGTTCGTGCGGGGCTCCTATACGTGGAGCCATTACTACGGCAACTTCGACCAGGACAGCTCCACGACCACCAACGACGCGAACATCTTCATCGGCTCGTCCTTCATTGCGGACGGGGCTGGCCGGCAACTCTGGAACTTCCGCGAGGGGGACCTCCGCGGCGACCGTCCGCACATGCTGAAGCTGTACGGCTATTACCTGCTGCGGTGGAACGCGACGGCGGGCGCGTTTCTGGTGGCGCAGTCCGGGCAGCCGTGGGAGGCGTGGAGCTACGAGCCCTACGCCAGTCTGACGACCAGCACGAGCGACACGTCGCGCTTCGCCGAGCCGGCGGGCGCGCGCCGCGGCGATCCGCACTGGCAGCTCGATCTCAACTACACGCAGAACTTCCGCCTGGCCGACCGGCTGACCCTGCAGATTGCCGCCGACCTCTTCAACGTCAACAACCGGCAGACCGGCTACAACTACCAGCCGAGCGTCCACGATTCCACGTTCGACACGCCCCGCGACTACTACGATCCCCGCCGCTTTCAGCTCGCGGCGCGCCTCAGATTCTAGCCACGGACGGACACGGACGATCCAGGTCGTCGCGCCCTCCGGTGCTCGTTCCGTCGGCACGAGGGGCAGGCCCGCCGGCTGCGGGGCGCGTTCGGCTGGCTGACTTTCCGGTGGAGAAATGATCGCGCAGAAAGTGCGCCTGCGGCCCTCCGGGGGCCGGCCGCTGCCGCGTCGCTCCAGTTCAGCGATTTCCATCGCTGTCCTCAGACAAGTTAGTGACCCGCGCGTGTGCGACCGCGCGCGCCGTGCGGTGCTGGACGGCCGAGGCCCTTGGAGCGAGGCGCCGCACCGCGCAGCCGGAAAACGGGCGGAGCGATTCCGCGCGGCGAGTTCGGTCCCTGTGATCCGCAGAGAGGCCTTGACCCCTCAGGACTTGTACAAATGAGTCAAGCGTCTCAGGGGTCAAGGCCGACCGCGCGTCAGCGCGGCGTTATCAGGCAATGCGACTAGCGAGGCGGAGCCTCTGGGTCCGAGGCGCAGCCTCGCTAGATCTCACGCGACCACCGGCGCATCGGTGCGCCTAATATCTGTCGTCCACACGCATCCGTACTCGCCGCGACCGCGAGCACAGCGAGCGTACGAGCGAGGCCCGTTTTCCCGCCTCGCGGAAGCGGGCCCCGGACGGCCAGTGCCGGCGGCGCAGCGGCGGCGGCTTCTGACCGAGAAGCGACACGAAGGCACAACACGTCGCCAGCTACTCTTTGAACAGCCCCTCCTTTTCGATCAGCGGTCGAGTCGTCCCGTCGGCGCGTTCGCGGGCGCGGGCGATCCGTGCGGCCCTGTCGGGCTCTTTCAGAAGCACGCTGACCTGCGCGCGCTTGAACAGCGCCATCGGGTACTCGGGATGCGACGGCGGGACGCGATCGAGCGCATCGCGGGCATCGGCAAACCGGTGAGAGGCCATATAAAGGACGCCCAGCTCCAGATCGTTCGCGAACTCAGGCCCCTGAGCCCGGCGGGCCCGCTCGAAAGCCGCGATCGCGGCGGCTGTCTTCTGGGCGTTCATCGCGAGCTGGCCGAGGCCGACGAGCTCTGCTGCCGACGGGTCGCGCAGTGCGTACACCCTCTCCCGCAGGGCGAGCGCCTCGTCGAACCGTCCCTGCTGCTCGCGCATGACGGACAGCGCCTCGACGGCCGGGAGCCGTTCGGGTGTTTCGGCCACGATCGGCTCGAGCAGCGGAATGGCGCGCGCCCAGTGCTCGCCCCTGGCGTAGTGCAGGCCCAGGTACAGTCGGACGTCCGGCGAGCGCGGCGCGATCGCCGCGGCCCTGCGGAACATCGCCAGCGCCTGGGCGTCCTGCCCCAGCATCGAGTAGGACGTCGCGAGCCGGAGCGCCGCGTCCAGGTTGTGCGGGTCCGCCGCCAGCAGCCGCTGCAGGAGTGGTACAGCGCGCGCGTAGTCCTCGCGGACGAAGAGCGCCGATGCCCGCTCGATGTCGTCGAAGAGGTGAACCATGTCGGCCGGCCGCGGCGCGTCGGGCCGGACGACCGGCGGCGCGGTCGCGCTCACGTAGCCCAGGCTCGCGAGCCTGCGCCGCGCGTCTTCGCTCAACATCTCGGACGCGCGCGTCTGGTCGTGTTCGGGCACGGGATAGTCGTCCAGGACCTTGCGCAGCGCCGGACTGAGGTTCGCGCCGGTTCCCAGGTTGGCCTTCTCGCCGGGATCCGTATCCAGGTCATAGACCTCGTTCGTGCCCGCGAAAATTACCTTCTGCGTTCCCTGGACGGCCATGATCTGCGGCTGCCAGCCGTACTCGAGGAACGGCTTCATCGCCTCCCCGAGCACGACGTCGTCGAGCGCCCCTTGCCCCAGTCCGTGCTCGTCCGTGTTCGTCCGTGGCGGAGATCGGTCCGCGTCCGTCCGTGGCGGAGATCGGTCCGCGTCCGTCCGTGGCGAAGATCGGTCCGTGTTCGTCCGTGGCGGAGATCGGTCCGTGTCCGTCCGTGGCGGGGATCGGTCCGTGTCCGTCCGTGGCGCGGGGTTTATCCCGGCCCAGCCGAGCACGGTGTGGTACACCCTCCTCGTGCTGACGGGCGCCTCGCTCACGCCTGGCGGAACGCCGGGCCCCGCGATCACCATCGGCACGCGCATGGTCGACTGATAGAGCAGATGTCCGTGCTGCGACTCGCCGTGGTCGCCGAGCCCCTCGCCATGGTCGCTGACGACGAGGACGGCGCCGGGAGGAGCAACGAGGCGATCGAATGCCTCGAGCAGACGGCCGAGCTGCAGGTCCATGGCGGCCACTTCACCGAAGTAGGGCCTCGCCGCGAACTGCGCCGCGAACGCGCCGGGCGGCTCGTACGGGGCGTGCGGATCGAAGTAGTGGACCCAGAGCAGGAGCGGGCGGCTCGCCTGGCGCTCGAGATAGGCGACCGCGCGGTCGGTCGTCTCGAGCGACGATCGCTCTGCCCGGCCGTCCGGCATCGTGTCGTCGTACACGTCGAAGCCGCGGGCGAGACCGAAGCGACGGGCCAGGACGAAGGACGAGACGAAGGCGGCCGTCGCGTAGCCGGCCTTCTGCAGGCGCTCGGCGAGGACCTCGTGATCCGGCCCCAGCGGCCGCCCGTTCTCGTGCACTCCGTGGCCGGCCGGATAGAGCCCGGTCATCATCGAGCTGTGCGAGGGTAGCGTCTCGGGAGCTGTCGCGTACGCGTGCCGGAAGCGGAGTCCGCGGGTCGCGAGCGCGTTGAAGGCGGGCGTGTCGATCCCGGCCTCCGGGCCGATGGCGTCGGCGCGTGTGGTGTCGAGCGTCACCAGCAGGATGGAGGTCCGCGGACGGTCCAGGGCGGCGGGCTGGGGGGCGCTCGAGCGGTCTCCTCCACACGCCGGTCCGAGGAAGGCGGCGACGATCGTCAGGATGAGCGCAACCCCGCCTCGCAGCCGATGGGTGACGGGCCGGGCCGGGCAATCGCCGCGGATCACCCCTCGATCTTAACCGTGCGCCGGCGCGAGACGCCCGGGAGGGTCCCTCCCCCTTGGTCCGTCGTACGTCAATGCAAGACCTGACCCCCTATAATCGCTGGCTTGAAGCCTCTCGCCTATCCCGCGGCGCCGGTTGGCGACGTCGTCGACCTCCTGCATGGCGTCGCAGTCCCTGATCCGTATCGCTGGCTGGAGGATCCGCTGGATCCGCGGACGACTCGCTGGATTGGGGCGCAGAACGCCTTGACGCGGTCCGTCCTGGACGGTCCCCTCCGGGATCGTCTGGCCGCACGGCTGAGAACGCTGCAGGATCACCCGAGGAGCGCCGCACCCGTGAAGCGGGGCACGCGGTACTTCGTCTTACACAACACCGGCCTGCAGGATCAGCCCGTGCTCTACGTCCAGGACGGCGGGGCTGGCCCGTCGCGCATCCTGCTGGATCCAAACGAGCTCAGCGCGGACGGCACCGTCGCGCTCACGGCGGCCATGCCCGACGAGTCGGGACGCCGTCTGGCCTACGCGATCTCCCGGAGCGGCAGCGACTGGCAGGAGGTCCGCGTGCGCGATGTCCAGTCGGGCGCCGACCTGCCGGACGTCCTCCTCTGGGCGAAGTTCGTGAGCATCGCGTGGGTCGCCGACGGCTCGGCGTTCTACTACACACGCTTTCCGCAGCCGGGTTCCGTGCCTCCGGGCCAGGAACACTATGGCTGCCGCGTCTGCTTCCATCGGCTCGGCGACCCTCAGGCTGCGGACAGGCTCCTGTTCGAGCGGCCGGATCGGCCGGATACCGTCTTCGAGGTCGACGTGTCGACCGACGACCGCTGGCTGGTCATCACCGCGCGCCAGGGCGCGAGCGATCGCAGCGAGGTCTATCTGCTCGACCGGCAGGCGCAGACGGTGCCGCAGCCGCTGTTCACCGGCTTCCAGTCGATGTACTCGTTCATCGAATCGCTCGGCGGACAGCTGCTCTTCATCACCGACGAGGGCGCGCCTCGCGGCCGGATCGTCTCTGTCGACGTGAACGCGCTGTCCGACGCACCAGCGGAGATCGTTGGTGAGACCGAAGACCGGATCACGGGCGCGGTGGTTGCCGGTGGAACGATCGTCGCCTCCTACCTCCACCGGGCGAGCGATCGGCTACGTCTCTTCGATCGACGCGGCTCGGCGCTCGGGACGGTCGCGCTCCCCGGGATCGGATCGCTGACGGGCCTCGACGGACGGCCGGACGATCGCGAGGTCGTGCTGGGGTTCACCTCCTTCACCGTCCCCCCTTCCAACTACCGGTTCGACGTCGGCGAGCGCACGTTGACGCCAACGCGAGCGCCCGCCTCCGGCGGGGTTCCCGGGTGGGTGCCCGCGGCCAGCCGCGAATACGAGACGATGCAGGTCTGGTATCCGTCACGGGACGGCACGCCCATCTCGATGTTCGTGGTCCACAGGAGTGGCCTTGAACGGGACGGCCGTCGGCCGGTCCTCCTCACGGGCTATGGAGGATTCAACATCAATCTGACGCCGGCGTTCGACGCCGCGGCCCTGGTTCTGCTGGAGCGCGGCGGAGTGCTGGCCGTCCCAAACCTCCGCGGCGGCGGCGAGTACGGCGAGTCGTGGCACGAAGCGGGGATGAGAGAGCGCAAGCAGAACGTTTTCGACGACTTCATCGCCGCCGCTGAGCATCTCATCGCGAGCGGCCTCACGACACCGCGGCGCATCGCCATCGAGGGGGGCAGCAACGGCGGCCTTCTGACCGGCGCCGTCATGCTGCAGCGCCCGGATCTCTTCGGCGCGGTCGTGTGCCGGGTCCCCGTGGCGGACATGCTCCGATACCACCTCTTCACCGTGGGACGCTACTGGGTGCCCGAGTACGGTTCGGCCGATGATGCCGCGCAGTTCCAGTTCCTGCTGCGGTACTCGCCCTACCACAATGTGCGCGATGACACCGCGTACCCACCCGTGCTCATCACTACGGCCGACACCGACGACCGTGTGTTCCCGGGGCTGGCGCTGAAGTTCGCGGCGCGCCTACAGGCGGCTGCCGCCAATCACGCCCCCGTGCTCCTGCGGGTCGACATCAAGGCCGGCCACGGCGCGGGGAAGCCCGTCTCGAAGCTCATCGAAGAGACTGCCGATATCTTCACCTTCATGTTCCGCTGTCTCGGTGTCAACTGAGGGGCTCGTGCTCGGAGGTCCCGGACGCCCTGCGGGGGGATGGTCAGACGAGGAATGCCGATGAGAACGAACGGGACGCTGTTCGCGGGTGTGGCGCTGCTGGCCGCGGCCGCCGCCGGACTGGCCCAGACGAAGTCCGCCTCGCCCCTGGCGTCGCTCACGACGCGGCCCGAACGGACCGCCTATCGCGAAACCAGCCGGTATCAGGACGTCATCGAATTCCTGCAGGCGCTGAGAGCCGCCGCCCCGAAGACCGTGCACCTGACCACCTTCGGGTACACGGTCGAGGGTCGATCCCTGCCCCTCGCAGTCCTCGGCGCACCCGATGCAACGCCGGAGGCCGTGCGGCGCAGCGGCAAGCTGCGCGTCTACATCCAGGCGAACATCCATGCCGGCGAGGTCGAGGGCAAGGAGTCCACCCAGACGCTCCTGCGCGACCTGGCGCGCGGCCGCCATGCCGACTGGCTCAGCTCGATGGTCCTCCTGGTGGCCCCGATCTACAACGCCGACGGCAACGAACGAGTCTCGCTGACGAACCGCGGACGGCAGCACGGGCCGCTCGGGGGCATGGGCCAGCGTGCCAACGCGCAGGACCTGGATCTGAATCGCGACCACGTCAAGCTCGAGTCGCCGGAAGCCCGCTCGCTCATCCGGTTCATGAACGAGTACGACCCGCACGTCTGCCTGGACCTGCACACCACGAACGGCTCGTTCCACGCCTATCACCTCACCTATGCCCCGCCGCTCAACCCCGCGACCGACCCGGCCATCATCGACCTGCTGCGCCGGGAGTGGCTGCCGACGGTCACGAGCGCGATCAAGGCGAACGACGGATGGGATTTCTACTATTACGGCAATGTGGTCGGCCCTGGACGGGGCGGCCTGGCGGGCGGAGGGGCCGCCAGGCGCGACCCGGCTTCCAGCGGACCAGAGCGGATCTGGGCGACGTTCGATCACCGCCCGCGGTTCAACAACAATTACGTCGGGTTGCGGAACCGCATCGCGATCCTGAGCGAGGCCTACGCCTATCTGACGTTCGAGGAACGCATCAGGGCCACGAGCCGCTTCGTCGAGGAGAACCTGGCGTTCGCGCACGCTCAGGCACCCTCTATCCGACGCCTGCTCGACGAGGCGGACAGGCGTACCCTCGTCGGCTCGCAGCTCGGCGTGCGCGCCGAGCTGCAGCCATCACCCCAGCCCGTGGACATTTTGATGGGCGAGGTCGTCGAAGAGCAGAATCCCTACTCCGGGCAGATGCTCTACCGGCGCGCCGGCACCAGCGCGCCCGAGCGCATGATCGAGCAGGGCACGTTCCGCCCCACCGAGTCCGAGCGGGTCCCGGCCGCGTACTACGTGCCGGGAAACCTGCGGAACGCCATCGACCGCCTGCGCGCGCATGGCATCGCCGCGACCAGCCTTCAGACACGCGAGACGCGGCAGGTCGAGGAGTTCCGGATCGACGGCAACGAGGTCGCGGCGCGCGAGTTCCAGGGACACAAGGAGCGCACGCTCCGCGGGGCCTGGGTCCCGGCCGAGCGGGAGCTGCCGGCCGGAACTCTGCGGATCGACATGTCACAGCCGCTCGCCCGGCTCGCCTTCTACCTCCTGGAGCCGCGGTCGGACGACGGGCTGGTGAACTGGAACCTGCTGGACGAGGCCCTGGGTCCGGAGGCCCGGACGTATCCCATCGTCCGGACGCCATAGCCCCGGAGCCCGCACCTTGTCACTCAGCCCGTACCAGAGCCCGCGGCTGGCAGCCGGCTACGCGTTCTCCAGGCCGCCTGTGCACCGGCACGTCATCGATCTCGTACGCGAGCACCTCCGTCCGGACGCACACGCCGACCGCGCCCTCGACATCGGATGCGGGGCCGGGCTGTCGACCGCCGCCCTCCAACCCCTCTCGTCGTGGACCGTGGGCCTCGAGCCGATCGGGGTGATGCTGACTCACAGCCGGGAGGTAGCGCCGGACGCGCGTTTCGTGATTGCAGCCGCCGAGCGGCTCCCGTTCACGGACGATGTGTTCGACCTGGTCGCCGCGGCCGGCTCGGTCAATTACGCCGACAGGGCGATGCTCCTGTCCGAAGCCGCGCGTGTGATGTCGCGCGGCGCGCTGTTCCTGATTTACGACTACTCGCCTGGCCGCCGGGCTCGCAACACGGATGCACTCGCGCAGTGGTTCCGGGAGTTCCAGGCGCAGTTCCCTGAGGCATCCGGCTACGAGCTGGACCTCCGCACGCTGGAGTATGCGGGAGCGGGCCTGCGGCTGGAGGCCTACGTCGAGAGCGAGGTCGCGATGCCCATGTCGCTCGAGGCGTATCTCGCCTACGTCCTGACGGAAACGCGCGTGGAGCGCACAATTGCGGGCGGAATGGCGGAATCGGCCGCTACGGCGTGGTGCCGCGGCACGCTGCAGCACGTCTTCGCCCACGGAGCGCTCGAAGTGGTGTTCGAGACCTGCGTGGCGTACGTGAGGCACGCCTGAGGCCGAGCGCTCTCGACTGATTCAGACCCCGCGCGCCGCTGGCGCCGTCATGGCCGACAGCGGAACCCGGAAGCCGCACGCTGAAAGCTGACAGCCGACGCCTCGAGGCGCGCGCTCACGGTCCCTCGCTCACGCCAGCAGTGCCCGTCCGAATTCCCTGGCTGTGTCGAATCGCTCCTCCGGCAAGGGCCGGAGAGCCCGCAGCAGTGCCGCTGCCGCCGCATCGGGGACGTCGGCCTGCCGTTCCCGCGGATCGATGACGTCGCCCCGCAGCATCGCGCCGAGCAGCGCCGGCATCGAGGGACCGTCGTAGGGCAGCGCAGCCGTGGCCATTTCGTAGGCAAGGACCGCCATCGTGAAGACGTCCGAACGCACGTCGGCGGCGCGGCCGGTCAGCAGCTCGGGCGCGACGTACCTCAGCTCGGAGTCGGCGAGGCCCGCCCCTCTGAGCGTCTGCTCGTGCAGCGTCGACAGCAGATCGGCCGCCTCCCAGATGCCCGCGCTCGAAATCATCAGGCGCTCACCGTCCTCGTCCGGCGCGACCCGCACCCGCTCGGGGCTGAGCCCGCACAACAGGCCCTTGCGTCTGTGCAGCGCCTGTGCCGCGTCCACCAGGTGCTCCAGGAGCGGACGGAGACGCCCCCAGGGCAGACGGCCGGACGAGGCCACCAGCTCCCGCAGGCTTCGGCCTCCGATGAAATCGGTCACGACGTAGACGAAGTCCGGCTCTTCGCCGAAATCGCGGACCTGGATTATGGACGGATGCGCAATCTGCAGCGTCTGTGCCTCTCGCAGGAACCGCGCGCGCACCCCTTCCCACTGGCGTTCGCTGCTGCGGCGCAGGATCCGGATGGCCACGGGATGCGCCAGCGCGCGGTGGGTGCCGCGATACACATCGCTGCCCAGCCGCCCGGCGCCGATCCGTTCGCCGATGGCATAGGTCGAGAGCAGACCGGACGGTGCTGAGCGCGCCGGTCCCGTTGTCGTGCGACTGCTGACCGGCGAAAACGCCGCCCCGAGCTCGGCTATCGACTGCCAGCGATCGTCGGGGCGCTTGGCGAGCGCCCGGCACACCGCGAGATCCACCCACGCGGGCAGGTCCGGTCGTCCTGCCGACGGCCGGGGCACGGGCGCGTTCAAGTGCCCAGCCAGGATGGTCATCGGATCGGGGCCGGTGAACGGCGGCGCGCCGGTCAGCATCTCGAAGACGACCGCGCCCAGGCTGTAGACGTCCGCGCGCGAATCGACGGCGGCGCCCGACAGCTGTTCCGGTGACGCGTAGGCGATCGTGCCGACGAACTGGTGAGGAGCGGTCAGGCGCGTCTCGTCCGATTCGCGCAGGCTCGCCAGGCCGAAATCCACGACCTTCCAGACCAGATGGCCGGGCGCGAACTCGTGCGCCACGATGTTGGCCGGCTTCAGGTCGCGGTGGACGAACCCCTGACCGTGCGCGAAGTGGAGCGCTGCAGTCACGGGCGGCACGATGGCCTGCACGTCCGCGACCTCGAGCCGTCCGCGCGCGGCTATCTCGTCCTTGAGGCTGCGGCCGTTCAGCAGTTCCATCACCAGGAACGGGTGGTCCGGGTCGTCGGCATTGAAATCGAGCACCGAGACGATGTTGGGGTGGCGGAGGCGGGCGCAGGCGCGGCTCTCGCGGAAGAACCGCTCCCGGGCCTCGGGACCGGCCTGATCGGCGCGGACGATCTTGACCGCCACCTCGTCGCCGAGGAGCGTGCGGCGCGCGCGGTAGACGGCGCCCATGCCGCCGGCGGCCAGCGGCGCGAGGATCTCGTAGCGCGCGTCGAGAATCTGGCCGACGCTCAGCACGCCTCATTAAAGCACGGCTGCTCGAGTCGGACGCGCGCCTTCCTTGTGCTAAGGTAGGCGCCAGCCGGAGGGCCCATGCTGCAGCTGATTGTCGCCCTGATCGCCCTGGCCGTCCCGCAGGCTGCGCCGCCGCAGGAGACGGCATCGGCCAACGTCTGGGAAGGGCGCGCCGCGGAGTTCGAGGAGTTCCTCCGCGTTGCGCCGGTCGAACGGGTCG
>DASPFV010000155.1:0-6383 GCA_035620975.1 Vicinamibacterales bacterium | reverse complement strand
GAACCGGGAACCGAACCCTGCACCATGAACGAGGAACCATGAACCGACAAACTCTACATTCTAGCGCGACTCCACGAGGATGCGGCAACGGCGGCGATGGTCGCGGCCAGGCACAGCCAGGCCACGAGGTCGCCGATGCGCGAGTAGATCGTCCGCCCGGTCAGAAATCGGATGTCCTCGACGAGGATCACCTGCTCGAACAGTTGCGAGCTGGCCACGACCCGCCCGTAAGGGTCCACGAAGCCGCTGATGCCGGTATTCGCCGCCCGAGCGAGGTACCGCCCGTTCTCGATGGCCCGCATCGACGCCTGTTCCCAGTGCTGGTACGCGGCCGACGAGCGCCCGTACCACGCATCATTGGTGATGGTGGTCAGCAGCTCGCTGCCCTCGAGCACGAAACGGCGCATCAGGTTGCCGTAGATCACCTCGTAGCAGATGGCCGTGCTCACCATGTGCCCGCCCACGGGCAGGAGCACCGGCATCGACCCTGGCGTGAACGCCGAGACCGCCTCGACAATCGGGCCCACGAAGAACAGGATCCGCTGCAGCGGGACGTACTCGCCGAACGGCACCAGGTGCATCTTCCGATAGACGGCGCCGATGCTGCCGTCCGGCTTCACCAGGAACGCGGCATTGTAGTAGCGGGGCTCCGCCGGCGGCGAGGGCACGAGCGCGGGGCGCACGGGCTCGACCTGATCGCTGCCGACGAGCAGCGTGACGCCGGCCTCCCGGGCCACTTGCCGGATCGCGCCGCCGCGAACCACGTCGTGCTCGAAGTAGAACGGCGTGGACGATTCCGGCCAGAGAATGAAGGCCGCCCGATCGGCGAGCGCCTGCTTCGTCATCGCGAGGTAGCGCTGCGTGATCTCGTCCTTGAGGCTCGGCTCCCACTTGTCGTCCTGTGCGATGTTGCCCTGGACGACCGCGACGCGGACTGGCGTGCCGGCACTCGTGAGACTGGAATCGGCGAGCCGCGCCTGGCCCCACGCCGCGCAGCCTGCGACCAGCATGGCGGCCCCGGCGAGGCCGAGCCAGCGTCCACGGCCGGCGCCCGCAACCGCACCGGCCAGGGCGGCCGACACCAGCGCGACCAGCCCGGAGAGGCCGTACACGCCGGTGACGCTGGCAATCTGCGCAATCGGCAGTACGGTGACCTGACTGTAGCCGAGGAGTGCCCAGGGGAAGCCATCCCAGATGTACTGCCGGCCCAGTTCGCTGGCGACCCAGACCGCCGGAGCGAGCGCGAGTGTCGCGCTCGCACTCATCGAGCCGCGCAGGCGCACAACGGCCACGGCGAAGGCGGCGGGAAACAGCGACAGGTAGGCTACGAGCAGCGCCGCGGCGAAGACGGCGACCGGCAGCGCGAGGCCGCCGAAGGTGGTCATCGTCTCCACCAGCCAGTAGAGAGTGCCGGAGAAGTACACCGCCCCGCAGAGAAGCCCGAGGCGGAACGCACGCGGGATCGACACGGGGCCGTCCATCGCGCCCAGAAGAGCGACGAGAAGCGGCGTCAAGGCCACCCACGCCGATGCCGGATGCCCGTACTTCGGGAAGCTCAGGGCGAGCAGCGCCCCCGACAGGACAGCTAGCGGCGCACCCAGGGGGAGAACTTTTCTTCCTGCTTCAAGCGGGTGGCGACGCGCTCGGCCTCTGCCCGATCGGCGTACCCGCCGACCTGCACGCGATACATGCCCTCCATCGGGCCAGCCAGGAAGGCGGGGTACCCTTTCGCCTCGAGCCGCCGGACGATCGCGGCCGCCTCGCCACGGTCCTTGAGGGCCTGGACCTGGACGACCCATTGCCCCTGGCGCGGGGGCTTCGATCCGACCGCGGTCGTGGGTTCGACCTCACGCCGATTCGTGGTCCGGGCGGCCGGCTCGGGCGCCGCCGCGGGGGCCGCTGGAGGCGGCGCCGTCTCGCGCACGGCGGGCGCGGGCTCCGGCTGTGGCCGCTCCGGCTCGCGCCTTCTCGCCTCGATCTGGGGCTTCAACTGCTCACGCGGCTCCTTGGCCGAGTTCAGCCGATCCGGGTAACTGAGGCCGGGCTCGGGAACGGCCGCGGGAGGCTCGGTAGCCAGGGGCGCCGCGTCGGCTGAGCGTGCGGCCGCGGCTGGCGTTCCGGCGACCGGGCCCTCCCCGGACGCGCCGGCATTCGGCGCCGCGTCCATCCTGACACCCCGGCCGACCAGGACGCCGCAGAGGAAGATCACCACCGACACGACGGTCGTCGCCATGAACAGGAAGACGAGCTGCTTCCCGCTCAACTGAATCTCGTGGAACGCGGCGTCGGAGTCGTGAGACAGCTCGGACACAGGCTAATCCTTCGTGGGGCGCGACCCGAGCATGTTGATCAGCTCGATCGGCAGCGGAAAGAGAATCGTCGAGTTCTTTTCGGATGCGATCTCCGTCAGCGTCTGCAGGTAGCGCAGCGTGACGGTCACGGGCTCCTGGGCAATGACCGACGCGGCCTGCCGGAGCTTCTCCGAGGCCTGTAGCTCCCCGTCTGCGTGGATGATCTTAGCACGCTTCTCGCGCTCGGCCTCGGCCTGGCGCGCCATCGCGCGCTGCATGTCCGGCGGCAGATCGACGTGCTTGACTTCGACGGCCGACACCTTGATTCCCCACGGGTCGGTGTGCTGATCGAGTATCTGCTGCAGATCCTGGTTCAGCTTCTCGCGCTGCGACAGCAGGTCGTCGAGCTCCACCTGCCCCAGCACGCTCCGCAGCGTCGTCTGGGCGAGCTGCGAGGTGGCGTAGTGATAGCTCTCGACCTCCACGATCGCGCGCCGCGGATCCATGACCCGGAAGTAGACGACCGCGTTGACCTTCACCGAGACGTTGTCGCGCGTGATGACGTCCTGCGGCGGCACGTCCATGACGATCGTCCGCAGGCTCACGCGGACCATACGGTCGATGGGCGCGAACACCAGGATCACGCCGGGCCCCTTCGGGTGGGGCAGGAGCTTCCCGAGGCGGAACACGACGCCGCGTTCGTACTCGTTCAGCACCTTGATGGAGCTGATGAGATAGAACACGAGGATGGCCGCTACGATCAGAAAAGGGGGAAACACCACCGGCTCCTCCGATCTCTGTTACCGCACGTCGGTCACCGGGCCGGAGACCGATCCGGCCCGGTCGGTGCGCACCGTCAGCCGCAGCCCCTGGACACCGACCACCCGGACAGTATCTCCGGCGTGTATCGGCTCGGACGCGGTCGCCGTCCAGATCTCGCCGCGTGTCTGGATGCGGCCCGACTCGCCAGGGGCGATGGCGGTCAGGGCGCGTCCGGTCTCGCCGACCATCCCCTCCACCCCGGTGACCGACGGCCCCCGCTGGGCCTTCACCGCCAGGCGGACCAGGAAGAGAATGATCGCCGAGACCCCGACCGTGATCGGCACGATGAACCCGAGGCCGATCTGCAGCTCCGGCAGGGGGCTGTCGACGAGCATCAGAGACCCGAGAAAGAGGCTGAGGACGCCGCCCGTGGCCAGGAGGCCGAAGCTCGTGATCTTCACCTCGAGGATGAGCAGCGCGACGCCGAAGATGATGAGCGCGACGCCCACGTAGCTGATCGGCAGCACCTGGAAGGCGAAGAACGCCAGCATCAGACAGATCCCGCCGACCACACCGGGCAGAATCGCGCCGGGGTTCCAGAGCTCGATCGTCAGCCCCAGCGTCCCCAGCGTCAGGAGGAGGTAGGCAATCTGGGGATGGGCGATCGCGCTGAGCAGCCGCTGGCCCCAGGTCATCTCGACCCGCACGACCTGAGCGCCCGCCGTCGCGAGCGTCGACGTACTGCCGTCGAACCGCCGCACGGTCCGTCCATCGAGCTTGCTCAGCAGCTCGGGTACGTCGGCCGCCACCAGATCGATGAGCGGCGGCTCGGCCGTCGACGCTTCGATTTCGGTATACGTCCGGCTCTCCGTGACGGCCTTCTCCACGAGCTCGACGTTGCGCTTCCGCTGGTTGGCCAGCGTCCGCGCGTAGCCGGCCACGTCCGACACCATCTTCTGCGCGATGGTGTCGTCGACCTTCTGGCCGTCGCCGGAAACCGGGTGGGCCGCCCCGATGTGCGTGCCGGGTGCCATCGCCGCCACGTCGGCCGCAATCGTGATCAGGAAGCCCGCCGACGCCGCGCGGCTGCCCGCGGGCCCGACGAAGACAGCGACCGGCGTACGTGCCTGAATGATGGCGGTATTGATGTCTCTGGTGGAATCGACCAGCCCGCCGGGGGTCCGCAGGGTGATGATCAGGACCGCGGCGCCCGCTGCGTCCGCGCGCTCGATGGCGCTTCGGACGTACTTCACGGCGACTGGATGGATGATTCCGTCGATCTCGATGGCGTAGGCGACCGGAGCCGACTGCCGGCCGGCAATCATCCCGGACGCACAGAGCCACGCGAGGCCCGCTGCCAGCAGGGACCACGACGCACGACGCCGGAATTCTCCTCGCTTCTTGAACATCGTCCTATCGCAGGATCTCATGAGCCAGCCGCTTCGCGGCGGCGGACTCCGGATCGAGCTCGAGCGCCCGGTCGACCTCCGCTCTTGCCAGTGCGGGCTCGCCGCTCTTCAAATACGCCTCGGCCAGCGCCACGTGCGCGTCCGCCGTATCCGTGCTCCAGATCGAGATCTTCAACGCCTCCACGGCCTCCGCGGGCCGGCCCGCACGGAGGTGGATGCGCCCGATGAGGAGGTGCGCCTCGGCCTCATATGGGGAAAGGTACACCGCGCGGCGCAGCTCCGCCATGGCATCGCGATCCTGCTCGCGCTCGAAGAGCCGGCGGCCCCGTTCCAGGTGGAACGTGGCCAGTTCGCGCTGCTCGCGCTGGGCGGAGGAGATCAGCGTGCGCTCGACCCCCATCGGCACCCCGCTCTCGAGCTCCGGCGCCAGGCGCTCCAGCCCCTCCGGCATGCTCGTCCGCTCGGCCGACTCCAGCTCCTCGTAACGCGCCGAGAGCTGGCGGGCCAGATCGCGCTCGCGCGAAGCTTCCACCAGACTGCCCGTCGCCTGCAGGGCCGTCGCCAGGGCGTAGTGCGCGTCGGCATCGGTCGGATCCCGCCGCAGCGCTTCGCGCAGCCAGTACAGCGCCCCCTGGTAGTTCCGCTCCAGCACGTAGGCGTACCCCAGGTTGAAGAGGTAGTCCTGATCGGGCTGGGCCTCGGCGGCTCTGGTCAGGTAATAGGCCGCCGTCCCGGTCGAAGGGACGGGACCGCGACGGAGCTGGACGACGCCGAGATTGTTGTAGATGGGGCCATTGGACGGAGCCGACGGTTTGGGATCCAGCAGCGCCTCGAGCCCCTCGAACGACTCGTCGAAGCGGCGCAGCTCGAGCAGCGAGAGCGCCGCCGCGAACCTGGCGCGGCGCGACACCGGTGAGGCTGCCGGGACCGCGCGGACGACGGCGAGAGCCGCCTCGTGATCGGCCTGGTCCGTGCGCACGCTCCACAATGCGAGCCTGGCCCGATCGAACGCCGGGTAATCCCGAATGGCGCTCTCGAGGAACGTCGCACGTGTGCCCGCGCTCTCCGCGAGCAGACCCTTGACATAGCTCTCGAACGCGCCGAGCGGGATGGGGGCCGGTGTCTCGGCCGGGCTGCTGGAGCCGGAGAGCCGGCGTGACAGCCGGTCGAAAATCGCGAGCAGATCGCCCAGCGGCCCGCGTTCGGTGACTTCGGGCTGCACGCGGCCGTGCTCCAGCCGGATCGCGTGCGCCCTCGCCACCAGGTCGTCGCCGTCGACGCTGAGGGACCCCACCACCACCTCGCCGGCCCCGACGAGCTGCCCCACCTTGATGATGGTCGCGCGGCTCAGCGAGGCGCTGAGCGGGAGATGCAGGTGCTCGAACGCGCTCACGCGCTCAGTCCGCCCGATGACCTCCACGCCGCGTGACCGCAGACCATCCACGAGCAGGATGGCCGACGCCTCGCCGAGCCAGTGGTGGTGCGGCTCCACGTCCGCCAGCTCGAACGGAACCACGAGGATGCGCGACGCCGCCGCCGCGGGCGCCTGGGTCGCGGGCGGGGCCGCCTGGACCCACGCGACGCCCGCCACGGCGGCGCACACGGCCACCGACGAGACACGGCCCCACGGCCACGGAACAACACGGCCCCACGGCCACGGAAAAACACGGAAGAACACGGACATGTATCGGTCGTTCGGCCGGCGTGCTTGACGACCGGCAGGATGCGGTGATGCATCCGGCCGTGGGCTTCAGCGGCCTGCTCTGTTCAGGCCGCCGCCTGGTGGTCTGCCGGCAGGGCACCCTGGACGTCCACGACCAGGTGGCAGCCCTTTCGCGTCCCGGACGCGCGGCACTCGCTGACCCGGGCATCGGCCTTCACCGAGAAGTGCTCGAGCGTCCGGGTGATCGCGGCCGCATAG
>DASPFV010000154.1:0-5396 GCA_035620975.1 Vicinamibacterales bacterium | reverse complement strand
GCCTGGCGCGACCGGGGCACGACCGTATCGGCCCGCTCGACCCCCGAGCGCTCCACCCGGAAGTAGAAGCCGTGCAGGTGGAGCGGGTGCTCGATCGCGGAGGCATTGATGACGCGGACGTGCACCGAGTCGCCCTGCATGAAGGTCAGCCGCTCGTTGTAGGGCCAGGCCTTCCCGTTGAACACCAGCGCCGACTCGAAGCCCCGGGCCCCTGGCGGCCGGAGAAACCACTCGGTGATCAGCCAGACATGCTCCTGTCCGGATCGGCGAGTCGCGCCGGCTGGATCGACGATCATCGCGCCAGTGAGCTGCGAGTCGAGCCAGTCGCGGTCTTCGAAGCTCGAGAGGCCCTTGAGCGCGGCCCAGTAGAAATAGTTGCCGACCCGATCCAGCGTGAAGGTGACCTCGCGCACCGCTCCGGCGGCGACGTTGATGGTGTCGCGGTCGGCTGGCAGGGTGCGGCGCAGCCCGCCCACGAACACCGCTGAATCGGTCCGGTTGCGGAGGGTGAGCCGCACCGTCGTGCCGAGCGATCCGCGGATCATCGGACCGGGCACCACCGGCGCCCTGCCCGGTTCGGCAAAGGCCAGGATCCGCACCACGGGATCGTGGGGCCCTTCGGCCTGAAACCCCGCCTCGACGATGTCGAGCGCGAGGGTGAGCGTGCGGCCCGTGAGGGTACCGGCGGCCACCTGATTCTGATTCACGGCGGCGATCGGCGCACCGGCCGCTGGCCGGGGGAGGCTCATCCGGGGCGGAGGCGGCACGGCGGATTCCTGCAACAGGACTGTCGTCACCATCGACCCGAGCAGGGTCAGCATCATGGCCGATTCTCCGGGCAAGGGTTCGCTGCGGCGCCGTCAACTCCGAGGTTTGCAGGCATGCGCGACGCGCTATGGACTGGGCGTGATGCCGAACTGCACCCAGAACACGAGATCGGTGAACGCCGTTGCGATCTCGCTCGGTGTGAACGCGCAGTGCCCGTACGCGTTCACCTCCCGTTGGACGAGCAGGTTCGCGCTGCCGGTGGCGGTGACCGCGGTGAGGTACGAGGCCTGGTTGAACCCCGGAACCACGGGATCGCGCACATTCGACATCATCACCATCGGCATCCGGAGGTCGCCTGACGGCATGTAGTTATGGTCGAGGGAAGCCAGTGCAGCGGGCGAAGCGCTGAATCGCTGCACGCCTGCGTTGATCGCCTCGAGCAGCGGCGCCGGAAGCGATACACTCGAATAGGTGCTACTCCGATTGTCGAAGTACGGCTTCCGGGCAAGGAGGTCATCCGTGAGGTCTGAGGCATTTCCGACGAGGGCCGTGACGATCGACTCAACCAGCTCGGCACCGTTCGCATATGGGACGGGCGTCTGGTCCAGCAGCGCGATGTAAGCCGCCGGAGCCGGGTCCGCCGTCATTGCGGCGACGGCCGCCGCGATGATCTGCTGATCGATGTCCGTATCCTCAGGCAGGAACGCGGCGTTGCCCGGCAGCACGCCGGGGTAGAAGAAATCGAACAGCGTTCGTACGTTCGCGTGGTAGTCAAAGTTGAGCTGCGTACCGCCGGCCACGGCGCACGCGGCCAGCACGCCGGCATAGTCCTGGGGATGCGTCTCCGCCAGCTTGATCGCGATCAGCCCGCCCATCGACGCGCCGCCGAGGTACACGCGGTTCGGCCTCCCGAACTTCGAGACGAAGATGCCGAGCAACTGATGCGTGCGTTGCGCGGCATCCTTCACGACCCAGCCGTTCTCCGAGAAGCTCGAGAAGGCGACCGCGAACCCCTGCGCCCCGAACATGGCGATGAAGTCGTTGCCTTCGGCGGGCAGCGCGACGGGTTCGTTCGGAGAGACGCGGCCATGGGCGTAGATCACCAGGTCGCCGTTCCAGTTCGCCGGACGCGCGAGGCGATAGAGCGATCCGGGACCCGTGCTGCCGTCGATGAGCTCAACACTCGACGGATTCACGCTCGATGAGATACCTAATGCAGTGGATGCGGCAGGCGCCGTGGCACCCTCGACGCAGGCCGCCAGCATCAGCGCGCTGGCCGCAGCGACAGCTCTTCTTCCTCTCATGGTTCTCCCTCGCTCGTGTCTGGGCGGTTTCGAGGATGCGACGGGCCTTCCCGCGCCCCTCCTCTCTTGCGGCCCCGTACTTCTACCACAGGCGGCTATGGCAGCCGAATCCGGGCGACCACGCCGGCGTGATCGGACGCTCGGAGGCCGGACGGGGTCCGGTCCCCTTCCTCCGCGCCGACGACCGCCACGTCGTCCGCTCCGCGGAACCCTCGGAAGAAGACGAAGTCGAGCCGCTGGTCGTAGTCGGCGGGCTCATTGTAGGCGGTGAGCCCGTCATCGACGCCGCCGCCGAAGTCGAGCCACGCATCCGCGTAGCCGCTCGCGAGCATGTTGCCGTATGTGGCGGTCTTTCTCTCTTCCGGGGCGGATGGATTGCCCGCGGAGTTGAAGTCACCGACCAGGATGACCGGGAGCGGTGAATTCGCAGCGGCCGCGATCAGCTCCGTCCCTTGTTCCGCGTTGATCGGCCCGGCCGACTGCGTTTCCAGGTGGGTGGTGAACAAGCGGTAGTCACGGCCATGGACCCTGGCATCCACGGAGGCCCAGCCGCGGCGCCAGGGGATCGGGGGCGCGATCCCGAGGTCCAACGACAAGAAGGTGTCGAACGCCTGCGCCCGCGCGTTCGAGTACGGGACGCCACGGCGCACGAGAATCGCCTCGCGGTCCACGACGCCGGGCAGGTAGAGCGGCCCGTCGGGGGGAAGGGCGGGCACTTCGACCGCGAGGGCGGTGCGAACGATGGCGACGTCATAGGACGCCATACGGTCCTGGAGGCCGTCGAGCAGGAGTTCGAGGAAGTCCAACTGCACCTCTCCGTTGACCCGGATCTGGAAAACCTCCTGCAGGCCAACGATGTCCGGCGCTTCCCGCGCGATCTCGGCGGCGATCTGGTCCATCCTCTCGGCTGGCAGCGACTGAATCAGCTCCTGGTGCAGCGCGAAGACCATCTGGGGAATCTCCGTGGGCGGAACAACGAGTATGTCTCTCAAGTTGACGCCGACCCAGACGTTGCGGGTCATCACCGTGGTGAACTGGCCGTGCCCTCTCCCCACGTCCGGGATCTGCAATGACGCCGCCCCCGGATCCGTCGGGACAACGGGCCCATTCTGATCGCACCCGGTGGTCGTGACAGCGGCGATGGCCAGGACAAGCAGCCAGAGTGTTCGCATTGCGTGCCTCCTCGAGAAAGGGGGGAGTCACAGGGTCGATAGGCGCTTTTCACGCGTCGGGGGGCGGCCGTCCGTGTGCCGACAGCAGTCCCTCTACGGCCGCGAGCAGCTGATGGGCGTTGAACGGCTTGGCCAGGAACGCGTCCGCGCTGCCGGCGCCCGCCGCGGGATCCTCGCCACTGATCAGCAGTACGGGGATGGCGCGCAGACCCGCATCGGCGCGGATCGCGTCGCACAGCGCCCGGCCGTTCAACCCGGGCATGACCACGTCGCTGATGAGCACATCCACGACACCGGAGCGGGCGAGCCGCAGGGCGGTCAGGCCGTCGGCTGCCTCGATCACACGGGCGATGCGGGGGCCCAGACTCTCCAGACACGTCCGCAGGTAGAGCCGCAGGTCAACGTCGTCATCGGCAATGAGCACGGTCGGCGGTTCCACGGCTGCCTGGTCGAATGGGTGTGGGCCGGCTGCTGCTCCAAGGGTCGTGAAACGGCGACGGAAGGGGGTAGCGGGGGCGTGCCGGGAATCTGCCCGCCGGTCACGTGTGACACAGGGACAAGCGTGCGCGACGAGCGCGCACGGCGCCGCCGGTCAGTCGGTGGGCGGGGAGGTGTCGGCCGGCTGCTGTGACCGGGCGGCAGCCCAGTCCGAGGGACGGACGCCGAAATGGTCGTGGAAGCGGTTCGAGAAGTGGGCGACGCTCTTGAAGCCCACCGAATAAGCGATCTCGGCGACGGAGCCGGCGCGCGCCTCGAGGAGCTGGGCGGCGCGCTCGAGCCGCAGCCGGCGGATCAGGTCGGATGGGCTCTCATCGATCAGCTCGCGCAACCGGCGGTGCAGGTGTCCGCGGCTGTGCGCGACACGGCGCGCGAGTCGCTCGACGCTGAGGTCGTCGTCGCCCAGGTCCGCCTCGATCGCGGCGCGCACTTGCTCGAGGAATTTGCGGTCCTCGGACTCGGCGGGCACCGGTGCCGCGTGCAGCGTCTCCACGGTGCCGGCGAAGCGGTCGCGCAGGCGCTTGCGGAGCGCGATCAGGTTGTCGACGCGCGCGACCAGCTCGCGCACGTCGAAGGGCTTGGTGATGTAGTCGTCGGCCTGCTCGCGCAGTCCGGTCAGCCGGTCCTCGGCCTCGGCGCGCGCCGTCAGCAGGATCACCGGAATGAAGTCCGTTTCGGGATCGTTCCGGAGCGCACGGCACAGCGCGTATCCATCCATGCCGGGCATCATGACGTCGGACAGCACGAGGTCCGGCAGGAGGCTGCGCGCCGCCTCCAGTCCGGCCGCGCCGTCGGGAGCTTCGACGACGCGGTAGGTAGGCGCGAGATGCTGCCGCACGAACGAACGGATCTCCGCGTTGTCGTCGACGACCAGCACGGTCGTGACATCGTCCGCCGCCGGCGCGTCGGCCACGGTTTCGTCGGCAACCGCGGGCGGCGGGACCGGAGAACGAGCCGGCGGGGTCCAGGGAGCCGCCGCGTCCTCCACGATCTGTTCGGGCGCGAGATGCGCGCGGCCCGCCTTCAGGGCCACGGTGAACGTACTGCCGAACCCCTCCTCGCTTTCGACCGTGAGGGAACCCCCGTGCAGCTCGGTGAGCTCGCGGGCCAGCGCCAGGCCGATGCCGGTCCCGGGCTGGGCGCCAGCCGTCGCCTCCACGCGATGGAAGCGGTCGAAGACCCGCGCCTGCTCGGCGGCGGGGATACCCGGACCGCTGTCCCGCACGGCGATGCGGACCGTGTCCAGACCCGCCGCCACGCTCAGGCGCACGGTGCCGCCCTCGGGCGTGAACTTGACCGCGTTGGACAGCAGGTTGGACAGGACCTTCTCGAGCTGCTCCGGATCCGCCCAGGCGAGAACCGGACCCGCGGGCAGGTCGCTGTCGAGGGTGAGCGCCTTGCGCTCCGCGTACGGCCGGAAGCTCTGCACGACCGCGGCAGCGAGGGCGCCGACATCCAGTCGGCGGGCGCGCAGCGGTGTACGCCCCGCCTCGACCCGGGCGAGATCGAGGATCTGGTTGATCAGGTCGAGCACCCGTGCGGCGTTGCGCCGCGCCAGGTCGATCTGCGTCTTCATCGGCTGCGAGAGGGGGCCGTGCAGCCCGGCGCGCAGGTCGTCGAGCGGCCCGAGCGTGAGCGTCAGCGGCGTCCGGAA
>DASPFV010000153.1:0-3469 GCA_035620975.1 Vicinamibacterales bacterium | reverse complement strand
CTACAACGTGACGCTGGACACGAGCACGCCGTTCTGGGCCTACGGCTCGATACAGGATCACGGCAGCCGGCGAGGTCAGGTCGACCTGAGCCGGGGCCGCGACCGGATTCCGGCCGTGGAGTGGGAATCCGCACCCGGCGGGGAGGGTTCCCACCACGCCGTCGATCCCACGGCCCCGCACATCGTCTACTCGCACGGGTTCTACGGGAACTTCACGCGCGAGGATCTGATCGTGCAGGCCGAGGCCCGGAAGAAGGCGCCCGAAGGAGAGCGGGGCCGCGGGCGGGGGCGTGGCAACCGGCCCGGCGTGACGCAGATCAGGCCGGCCGTCCAGGAGGGAGAGCCCGAGCTGCGGGCGCAATGGATGGCGCCGATAGTCATCTCACCCCACGACTCCAGGACCATCTATGCCGGATACCAGTTCGTCATGCGCTCGAGCAGTCGCGGGGACGCGTGGGAGCGCATCAGTCCCGACCTCACCTCGAACGATCCGGCGCGCATGCTGCTGCGCAGCTCGAGCGCCATCCCCTTCCAGACGATCACCGCGCTCGCCGAGTCGCCGCGGCGACGCGGCGTGCTCTACGCGGGAACCGACGACGGGAAGCTCCACGTGACCGTGGATGGCGGGAAGGAATGGCACGAGCTGACGACAAACGTGCCGACGGCCCGCTGGTATTCGCGCGTGGTGCCTTCACAGCACGACGACGGGACGGTGTACGTGACCCAGCGCGGCCGCGAGGACGACGATTTCGGGGTCTACGTGTACAGGTCGAGCGACTTCGGCCGTACTTTCACGAGTCTCGCTGCCAACCTGCCAGCCGGTCCCGTGAACGTCATCCGCGAGGACCCCACCGCGCCGGGAACGTTGTATCTCGGGACCGACTTCGGTGCGTTCGTGTCGGCGGACGGAGGCAGGCAATGGAGCGTCCTCGGCGGTGGGCTGCCGTCGACGCAGGTCTCTGACCTGGCCTACCACCCGAGGGACCACATCATCGTGATCTCGACGTACGGCCGCGGGATGTACGCGCTCGACGCCAGGCTGCTGAAGTAACAGGTCCCGGCGTGATGGGGAGGCCGCAGGCAGCGTCCAGTCTGCGGCAGCCGAATCGAAACGGGCGGCGTGATCGTGGGTGCCGGCCAGAGCCTCTCAGCGGAAGGGCCGGGCCGCGGACGGGTCGTCGGGACGCACGGGAGGGATCTCGATGGCCCTCACCAGGCGTTGCGGCCGGGAAATCGCGTAGACCGTCCGCGTGCCGTCCTGGGCCCACGAGAACGCCTGCCCCTCGGCTTCGACGTCGATGGTCGCAAGGTGAACGAGCGTCGGGCCCATCGGCGGACGGCCGACGACGTACAGCTCCGGGCGATCGTGGCCGAGGAGGTAGAGCCAGCCGTCGGGGCCGAGGGCGCCGCCAGACGCGGCATGAGGAGCCAGGCGCTCCATCACGCTTGCGGGGAACGTCCAGCCACCCGTACGCCGCCAGCCGGCATCGAACGTAATGATGCTCGAGAACGTGTGGTCCTTGTAGGCAAGGCCTCCGCTGGCGTCGTAGTGGGCGAAACCGGCGATCCAGCCATCGGCGAAGCGATCGAACCAGGTGAGCGAGCCTTCGTCCATCATGCCGAGGCTGACGCTTCCGGCGTGTTCCAGCGTGGCCGCGTCGAAGCTCTCGATGGAGGACGCCATCGGCGTGGCGGGATAATTCGAGTTGGCACAGCGGATGAGCGCTCCGTCGGCCAGGCAGCTGTTCATGTGGCGGACGAGCGGCGGGTCCGGGGCTTCCCACAGGTCCACCCGGACCCCGGACGCCAGCTCGTACTTGGCCAGCACGCTGTTGGCGACGGGGTAGAAGTGTCGCGCATCCACGGCGACACCCTGCGTGGCTTCCGGCGCGTCATACGTACGCAGGCTGCGCGCGGTCAGGCGCGGGACGGGTGCCGTCTCCGTCGGGCGCTCGCGCGCGCCCGCAGGATCGCTGGCGCGTGAACAGGCGAGAATGAGAAGTGGAAGAGCCACGACCAGCGCTGTCCGCCGAAGCACCGGACCACTTTAGCACTGAGCGTACTCTGGACCTCGAGGCGCCGGACCTATGTCGAGCATCCTGTCGGTAAACGTCGGGCAGCCCCGTGAGATCGTGTGGGACGATCGCGTCGTTCTCACATCGATCGTGAAAAGCCCGCGCAACGGGCCGGTCAAGGTGAGCTGGCTGAACCTCGAGGGCGATTGCCAGGCTGATCTGTCCGTGCATGGCGGACGCGACAAGGCCGTGTATGCCTACCCGTTCGAGCACTATGGATTCTGGCGCGACGAGCTGCCCGATGCGGACCTGTCCTTCGGGGCATTCGGCGAGAACCTGACGACCGAGGGCATTCTCGAGGACGACCTGCATATCGGGGATCGCCTGCAGGCGGGCACGGCGGAGTTCGTCGTCACGCAGCCCCGCCTGCCGTGTTTCAAGCTCGCCGCCCGCTTCGGCCGGCTCGACATGGTCAAGCGGTTCCAGCGCAGCGGACGCTCGGGCTTCTACCTGGCGGTGGTGCGCGAGGGGACGGTCTCGACCGGCGACGAGCTGTCGATCGTCTCCCGGCACCAGCCGGCGATCAGCATCCGCGAGGCGGCCAGCCTGTATGCGGGCGGAGAGGTCGATCGCGATCTCCTGGAGCGGGCGGCGTCGCTGGATGCCTTGCCGGAGAGCTGGCGCACGGATCTCCGGAAGCGCCTTGCACGGAGGCTCGCGACATCCGGCTGAGCGGCGCGCCGTCTCGCCGCCGGCGATGGGGGGTCCGGCGGGGCGAAGCCCTCCGGTTTCACCTCAGGCGCCGACTTCGTGGACCAGCTCCCGCACTGCATCGATCACGACCTGCGGCTGATCCAGGGGGATCCAGTGTCCGCTTGCCGACGCGACGAGGTGGCGCCCGCGGGTGGAGAGCCGGGCGAGCGCTTCCTGCTGTGCGAGGCGGTAATCGCCGGGATCGGTCGAGGAGATGGTGGCGAGTGGAAGATCGCCAAACCCGCCGGCGGAAGCCTCCAGGGTCTCCGCGGCGCTGACGGGCATGGAGGCGATCTGACTGCCGAGGGCTTCGAAGAACTTCGGCTGCGACCAGAACCACCTGAGCGGACGACGGGCTTCGGGTGACAGGCGCCAGATCGGCGCGAGGATCCCCTGGTCCTCCTTCGAGAGCCGGCCGAGGCTCACGAGCTTGACCAGCGCCCTGGCCGGGCCGAGCGCGCCGACGGCCGCGAGCTGTCCGACGAGGTGGGCGATTCGAAAGCGGGCGGCGCGCGCGCCGTAGCGGCACAGCAGCACGCCGCGATCGATCTTGACTTGTTCCTTCGGCGCAGGGCAGACCCAGTCCTCCGGGTGCGCCGGATCGACGAGCAGCATCGCGGCGGTATCGCTGGGATAGCGCCGCGTGAAGATCCGCATGACGAGGCCGCCGAACGAGTGGCCGACCAGCACGAACGGCGGCG
>DASPFV010000152.1:0-47237 GCA_035620975.1 Vicinamibacterales bacterium | reverse complement strand
TTCGGAACGATTCTCGACAAAATTGGGGAAGCCCTTCCACGTGCGCGTCGACACACATTCAGTGGCGCTGGGCATGTGCCGCACCTGACGCATCCCGATGACTTTGTGAGCATCGTCGGCGGCTTCATAGGTTCAGTGGCTACCGCTCGTCGGTAATGCAGGAACCTGCCGCCGGATGGCGTGCGGGCGTTTGCTTAATTCGATTAAGACCCCTCACTGGTCGTTCCCGGGATGACGACGCCACCGCTGAGCCAAATCATCACACCGAGGGTCAAGTAGAACGGCCAGATTCAGCACGGGCTGCTTAGCTTAGGCTAAGGCTAAGGCTAAGGCTAAGGCTAAGGCTAGGCCGGTGGCGCCATCGGGTCGACAACGGACAGCTACGTCCTGACCCGACGAGTGTAATGAGCGTGCGGCTTCAAGGCAACGAAGCAGCCTGCGCGCCAGGTTCTTGAACCTTCGCGCGCTGCAATGATCTGCTTCTAAAGAGAAACCGGGGGGCTTCGCCCCGCCGGACCCCCCACCCCACCCCAGCGCGCGAAGAACGCGCGCCGGGGGCCCCCGCATCGCCGTCGCTCGCGGGGGCCACGATCCCCGCTTCCGCCTTCGCGCCGCAGGCGCTCCGGCGAGACCTCGCCGAAGCCGCTACGCGGCGGAGGCGGGGTGGGCAACTAAAGAGGCTCTCGCACGGGTTCCGTCGCGGAGGTCCTCCCGTACAATCACGGAATCCGCGACGACCCGCGTTCCCGTTCCACGCGGCACGCGAAGCAGCCCGGGCGCGCGAAGTGGACGTGCACGTAGCTGACCTCCTCGGTCTCGAGTGTGCGGATCAGGAAGGCACCGAGCTCGCGGCCGTCGACCACGTCGGCGCCCGTCATCAAGTGGTGCCGATCGTAGGCCCTGACCGACAGCAGGCGGGACCGGAGCAACTCTGGCACGGTGTCGGGGGGCAGCGTCGTGGTCTGAGCCGCTTCACGGACGAAAATGGGTCCGGACGCCTGATACGGCGAGGCTGCCGGCTGGTGCCGATACGGGAGCAGGATGACGCGCTCTCCCGGTTCCGCATCCTGAAGGCTCACGCGGCACGGGTAGCCGGGCTTGCTGTCGGCCACGTATCGCTTCGCTCCCCGACGCGCCAGCGCCTCGTCGTCGAGCGGGAAGAGTTCCTCGAATTCACCCCGATTGAGCGCCGTTATCCTAAAGGCCACGCTGTCCTCCTCTTGACGGAGAGCATTGTGGCTGAGCGCCCCCGGGCGCCGCTATCTGCTTCTTGCGATCGAATTCGGGGCGGGGACGCCGCGTCACGGCGCCTGGTCCACGACCGTCGTAATCATCCGCAAGGATCCGCGTTCATCCGCGTCCCGTCGGATGATCCGCGACCGTCCGCGTTCATCCGCGTCCCGTTAGATAACCCGCGAGCATCCGCGCCCATCCGCGTCCCGTTGTGTGACCCGCGAGCATCCGCGTCCCGTCGGGCCATCCGCGAGCCTCGCGGTCCGGCTTCGCCCCCATTAGCCACTGCGGACAGGTCAGCGCCACGCCGGACTGAGAGAATCCGCGGAGATTCGCGATGGGGTGAGCAGGGCCTTGACAGAGATTCCAGCCGGCACATACAATACTAACAGGTTATACAAACCTCAGGTTATGCAAACCGCTGCCGACCACCTCAGCGCCACGTTCGCGGCGCTCGCTGATCCGACGCGGCGCGCCATCCTCGCCCGGCTGGCGTCCGGCGACGCGACCGTCAACGAGCTCGCAAAACCGTTCGACATGACGCAGCCGGCGATCTCGAAGCACCTGAAGGTGCTCGAGCGGGCGGGCCTCATCTCGAGGGCGCGCGACGCCCAGCGCCGCCCCAGCCGGCTCGAGCCGGAACGGTTGGCCCAGGCCAGCGCCTGGCTCGAGCAGTACCGGGAGTTCTGGGAGAGCTCCTTCAGCCGCCTCGACGCGGTGCTCGAGGAGCTCACGCGTCCGAAGACGAAACGCAGGAAGCGATCCCGCTGACATCGACAAGGAGTCACCATGCGCTTCTATCCTGAAACGTTCCGAATCACGGCGTCGGGCGACCGCACCATCGAGATCGAGCGTGATCTGAACGCGCCGCGCGCGCTCGTGTTCGATGCGTTCACGAAGCCCGAGCTCGTGCGCCGCTGGCTGCTCGGCCCCGAGGGCTGGACGATGCCGGTCTGCGAGATCGAGCTCAGGGTGGGTGGCCGCTATCGCTACGTCTGGCACAAGGCATCCACCGGACACCGGATGGGCCTCGGCGGCGAGTTCCTCGAGATCGTCCGTCCGGAGCGGCTCGTCGCGACCGAGAGGTTCGACGACGCCTGGTATCCGGGGGAAGCGGTGAACACGACCGTCTTCGAGGAGCAGGAAGGGGTCACGACCGTCAGGCTCAGCGTGCGCTACGAGTCGACGGAAGCGCGTGATACGGCGAGCAGGTCCGGCATGGAGCAGGGCATCATGGCCGGCTACGATCGGCTCGAGCGACTGCTCTCGTCGCTTCCGCAGGACGGCGGCACGCTGCGCGTCATCGAGGGCCCGGTGGTCACCGAAACCACTGCGCAGCTGGCGGCGGCCATTCACGTCACGGTGCCACGGCACGAGATCCAGTCGGTGATGGGGCCAGGCCTCACCGAGATCCTGCAGGCCGTGAAGGCTCAGGGCATCGGTCCGGCAGGCCCCTGGTTCACGCACCACTTCAGGACGGATCCCGCCACGTTCGATTTCGAGATCTGCGTGCCGGTGTCCTCGCCGGTCAGCAGCACGGGGCGCGTGGTGGGCCGGGAAGTCCCGTCGCTGAAGGTCGTGCAGGCTGTCTACAGGGGTCCCTACGAGCGGCTCGGCAGCGCCTGGGCGGAGTTCAACGAATGGATTGCCGCCAGCGGCCACGAGCCCGGTCCGGATTTCTACGAGTGCTATCCGGTCGGACCGGAGTCGACGCCGGACAGCGCCGAATGGCGGACGGAGCTGCGGCGCCCCGTGCTCGAGACGCGGGCGTAGCCGGCTCCGGCACACCTCTGCGCGAGGAGGTCCGATGGTGGGCGGCGTCGGTCGCACCGGCATGTTCCTGCTGTCTCTGCTCGCTCTGGGCCAGGGCGCGAGCGGGCAGCCGTGCCCGCCTCTTCAGGTGGGGAATCCCGACGGCAACTACATCGTTCCCGGTGTGCAGGGCGCGATTCCCTATTCGGGCGGCCTCGCGCTCGACGCGTACGTGCAACCCGGGCCGGACCGGCGTCCCGCGGTCGTCGTCATCCATGGCGGCGGCTGGACGTCGGGCAGCCGCATCGCCCACGTCGGCCAGCTGCTCGAGATGGTGACCCGCGCCGGGTACCATTGGTTCTCCGTCGACTACCGGCTCGCCGGTGCGGTGGGTATCGAGCAGTCGCTGGCAGATGTCCGCGCGGCGCTGGCGTTCATCCGCTGCCATGCCCGCGAGTTCAAGGTGGATCCGGCGCGGGTGCTGCTCCTCGGGGAGGATGCCGGTGCGGATCTCGCCTCGATGCTCGCCGTCCCGGGCGACGACGGTGTGCTCGGAGCCGTGCTGATCGGCGGCATCTACGAACCAGGCGGCACCGCGGACGCGCTCACCGGGGTGGCTGCCGGCGCGCACGCGCCGCCCGGACGGCAGAGACCGGCTGTATTCATGATCCACGGCGGCGCCGACCGCGACGTGCCCGTGGACCGGGCCCGGCGTGTCTGCAGCGCCCTCGCTCAGGCTCGACATCGGTGCGAGTTCCTGGAAGTCGCCGGCGCCAGCCATCGCGTCGAGAACTGGTGGCCGTCTCAGTGGAGCTACAAGCGGGCGGTCGTGGCGTGGCTGTCGGCCCTGGCTCCGGCCGGCCCGGCGCCCGTCACGGCCCCGGGGGGCCCGCTCCGGAAAGACATCGTCTACGCCCGCTCGCCGGAGGTGAAGCTCGACGCTTTCGTTCCGCCCGCCGCGAAGCCCGGGCCCGGCGTGATTCTCGTGCATGGGGGAGGCTGGGAGGCGGGGGACAAGGTCACCTACATCACGCCGCTGTTCGAGCCGCTGGCCCGCGCCGGCCTCGCGTGGGTGTCGATCGAGTATCGCCTGACGCCGGCGTTCACCCACGAGGACCAGCTCGAGGACCTGCGCCGCGCCATCAGGTTCGTCCGCACCGAGCACGCCCGCTTCAACATCGATCCGGCGCGCATCGTGCTCGTCGGCGAGTCGGCCAGTGGCCAGATGGTGACCAGGATCGCTGCGGAGGATCGGTCGCTCAGCGGAGTCGTATCCTTCTACGGCGTGTACGACTTGCCGGCCATGGTGACGGACGCGTCGCCACGCTCGCTGCTCGTGCGGCTGTTCCGCCGCACCGTGCTGGACGACGAAGCGCGTGCGCTCCTCCGCAGTCACTCACCGCTCTATCTGGCGCACAGCGACATGCCGCCGGTCTTGCTCGTGAATGGAACGGCTGACCCGCTCACGAAACAGGCGCACGCCTACGCGTCCAGGCTGACGGAGCTGGGCGTCAGGCACGACGTGATCCAGCTGGAGGGCGCTCCGCACGGCATGGAGAACTGGGAAGGGCACGACGACTGGATGATCTACAAGCGGCGTGTCGTCGACTGGATCGCGGGGTTGTTCCGGTGACCTCTGCAGGTTCCTGGTTCAGGGTTCGTTTCCGGGTTCCAGGTTCCAGGTTCGCGGTGAAGAAATGACCGCGCAGAAAGTGGGCCTGCGGCCCTCCGGTGGCCGGTGCTGTCCGGTCGTTTCATTGGCCCGTTTTCCCGCCTCGCGGAAGCGGGCCTCGGACGGCCAGTGCCGGCGCGGAGCGTAGCAGCGGTGGCTACTTACCGAGACAGACCGTCAAGCGGCACGAAGGCCCATAACGTGCGCCGCGAGCTGACTCTTCTCATTCCGCGCGGAGCGTGACCGAGGGATCGACACGGCTGGCGCGCCAGGCGGGGATGGCGCAGGCCGCTGCCGAAACCACGAGCAGCAGCACGATCACGCTGGCATACGTGGCCGGATCCAGCGGAGATACCCCGAAGAGCAGCGTCATCAGGGCGCCGCTGGCTGCCGCCGATCCGGCGAGGCCGACCATCAACCCCCCGAAACTGACCGCCATCCCCTGGGCCAGCACGAGACCGAGGACCCGCCCGGGTGAGGCGCCGAGGGCGAGTCGCACGCCTATTTCCCGGGTGCGCTGCTGGACGCTGCCCGCCACGACGGCGTAGACGCCGGTGGCGACGAGGACGAGCGCCGCGGCGCCGAACACCTGGAACAGTACCAGCGCGAAATGGCGGACCCCGGTTGACTCGATCAGCAGCCGCTCCATCGTCGCAATGCGCACCACCGGCTGCCCGCGATCCACCGACCACACGGCTTCCCGCACGGCGGCCGCGAGCGGCTCCGGGGGGCCGTGGGTCCTGACCACCAGCCACCGCGCGCTGTCGCTGAACGGCCACTGCCGCGGGGCGACGTACACGGCATCGGCGCCGGGATCGGCGAGCGAGGTCTGGGTCACGTCCCCGACGACGCCGACGACAGTGTAGGGCGGCCCGCTGATCTGCCCGATGTAGATGCGCTGGCCAATGGCGTCCGCCCCCGTGAACTTGCGCGCGTACGACTCGCTGACGACCGTCACGAGCGGCGCCGCCGTGGCGTCGTGGTCGTCGAGCACGCGTCCACGGCGGAGCGGGATGCCCAGCGTGGCGAAGTAGCCGGGGCTGACGGCGTACCGGAACACCGGGAAGGCGTTCGCGCCGCCGCGCTCCACGTCGCGTTCGAAGCTGGCGCCGTATTCGTGCCGGTCGCCGCTGAGAGGCAACTGGCTGGACAAGGCTGCAGCGGCCACGCCCGGGACCTTACGGACGGACTCGAGCGCCGCATCGAAGAAGCGCTGCGATGTTTCCCGATCGAACCGCCGACCGGTCGCCTGCACCTGCATCGTGAGCAGTCGGCCGGTCGTGAAGCCGGGGGAGATCGCGAACAGGTTGTCGAGCGTGCGGACCAGGAGGCCGGCGCTGACCAGCAGCACGAGCGCCAGCGCGACTTCCAGGGCGACGAGCGCGCGGCTCGCGAGGCCGTGGCCGGCCGCGTGGCCCGGGCTGCCGGGCACGCCGGTGCGGAGCCGTGCGACGCCCGCATAGCGGAGCGGCAGAACGCCGACGGCGAGCCCGATAATGATGGTGGCCGCGAGCGCGAACGCGAGCGCATGGCCGTCGATGCCGATCGCGGAGGCGCGCGGGAGACCGGCGGGCGCGCGAGAGACGAGCCACCGGAGCGCGAACACCGCCATCGCCGTGCCGGCCGCGCCGCCCAGGGCGGCCAGCAGCAGCCCTTCGGTCACGACCTGGCGGATCAGCCGCAGGCGCCCGGCCCCGAGCGCCGCCCGCATGGCGAACTCGGCCTGTCGTCGGAGGCCCTGCGCCAGCGTGAGGTTCGCGACGTTCACGCAGGCCATGCCGAGCACCAGCAGGACGGCGCCGAGCACGGCGACGAGCGCCGGCCGTATGCCACTGGTCAGGTCCTCCTGCAGGGGCGTCATGAGCAGCCCGTTTCCTAGCGACGCCCATGGCACTCGTACGAATTCCGGGACGGGCGTCCGGGCGATCGCGTCGAGCTCCTGCCGGGCCGCATCCAGCGTGGCCTCGTGGTGCAGCCTCCCGAGCATCCGGAGGTGGTGCCCCCATTCCCGCCCCTCGACCGGGAGGCTGGCGTCGTACTGCAGGGGCGTCCAGATCGTGGCTGCCGCCGACACGAGGTGTTCGAAATGGCGCGGCATCACGCCGATGACCTCGTACGCGTCGTCGTCCAGCGTGATGAGCCGGCCGATGATCTCCGCGTCGGCGCCGAACCGGCGGCGCCACAGCCCGTCGCTCAGCACGACGACTCTGGGTCCGCGGACCAGATCGTCAGAGGGATGGAAGTCGCGGCCGAGGGCGGGCCTGACACCGAGCACGCGGAAGTAGCGGGCGGTGACGCGCTGGCCCTCCAGCCGCTCGGCCTCCGCCGGCCCGGTGACCGTCGGTTGCCAGGACCTGAACACGGCCAGCGACTCGAAAGTCCGGCTGCGGGTGTCGAGCTCGCGAAACGTCCCGAAGGTCACGTCCAGGCGGTCGCCGTCGCGGGTGTAGTCCCAGATCGCCATCAGGCGATCCGGTCGAGGGTAGGGCAGGGGCTCGAACAGAATTGGCCGGACGGCGCTGAACACGGCCGTGCTCGCGCCGATGCCGAGCGCGAGCGTCACGATGACGACCAGCGAATAGTTAGGCGCCCGTCGCAGCCGTCGCGCGGCGTATCGCACGTCGCCCAGCAGGGTCTCTACGGCGTGCTCCCATCCGGACGCGTGCACCTGGTCGCGCACCGCGCTCGCGTCGCCGCACTGCAGACGCGCTGCCCGTCTCGCCTCCTCGGGTGACACGCCACGCGCAATCGCCTCCGCCGCAGCCTCGTCGAGGAAGTGATCGAACTCGTCCGCGAAGTCCCTGTCGCGCGCCGCCCGGCTGGCCAGGGCGCGTACGCCGCGTGTGAGCTGGCGCCAGAGCGACACGCTACTCCTCGGCTCGCAGCAGGCGCGCGATGGCGCCGGCCCGGCGCCTCCAGTCCTGCGTCTCGCGTTCGAGCTGACGCCGCCCGGCTCGTGTCAGGCTGTAGTACCTCGCGCGCCGGCCGTTGACGGTGTCGCGCCACTCGGCATCGACCTGGCCGGCCCGTTCGAGCCGCCTCAGCGCCGTCAGCAGCGATCCCGGATTGACGCGGAACACGCCGCGGGAGACCTGCTCGACGCGGCGGGCGATGCCGAAGCCGTGCATCGGCTCGAGGCTGAGCGTCTTGAGAATCAGCATATCGAGCGTGCCCTGGATGACGTCGGTGGTCGGCCGGTCCATGTGCGTCGGGACTCGGCATGCGAACATACCCGTTCTCATCTTGACTGTCAAGATGAGGCGAAGGAGTGAAATCCCGGCGGCGCTGCCGGCGGGGTTACAGGGGCCTGCACGGGATCGGCCTTCCTGGAATGAAGACAGCACGACTGGAAGATCGCCCTGGCCACCTCAGGTGGGATCGCCAACGTCAGCAGCCCGACACACGCGGGTTTCGATTGTTCAAAAGACATTCACCTGGCGTACGGCCTCGGCACATGCTGCTGCACGCGGTGATCGCGCCCGAGCCATCCGGCCCACGCTCCACGTCAGCGGTACATCTTGGGCGGAACCCCTATCCCTGCTGAATAGAACGGCCTAGGAAACTGCCGCGCGATGGGCTTCGATCCGGCGCCACGCGTTGGTGACGGTCCCTCAGTCCAGCCCCATGGCGCTGGAACGGGTTCGGGATTTGCAAGCCCGCGCGCATCCCGTTCCGTTCTGCCCGATCGACCATGAATCCCGACGATCCGGAATCGGATCCATACTTCCTGAAGCGCTACACCGAGGACATGAACCGGACGCAGACGGCACGGGCGGAGATCGACGAGCAGATCGCGGCCTACGAGCGCCAGCTCCGCCGGCAGATGCTGTTGGCCGCCCGGCAGCCCGAGATGCGGGCCTGAGGATGAATGCGTGCGGACGGACGATTTCGCACCCACCCTCGAGACCCTCTTCAGCGAGCTGGTGAACGGCGCACCTGCCAGCGCCTACATGCTGAACTCCGGGGACGTCGGATTGCTGCAATCGCTGGACCGGCTGTCGGCCGAGGCGGCGTCGGTGCCGACATCCACCGGCGCGTCGATCGCCGCGCACGTCGATCATCTGCGCTACGGCCTGGCGCTGATGAACCGGTGGAGCGCCGGCGAGCATCCGTTCGAGGACGCGGACTGGAGCCAGAGCTGGAAGCGGCGGGTCGTCTCCGACGAGGAATGGCAGAGGCTTCGCGAGCAGCTTCGCGGCGAGGCTGCGCGCTGGCTGGATGCGCTGCGCGTGCCGCGCGAGGTCACCGGAACCGAGCTCAACGGGATGATCGGGAGCATCGCGCACCTGGCGTATCACCTCGGCGCCATCCGGCAGATCGATCCCACCCTGCGGGGACCCGCCGAAGGCAGCCAGGTGAGCGCGAGCCCCGAGCCGCGGGCCCGCGGGAGCCGGGAGCCCTGAGACCCGACTGGGCGGGAGCCCATGGCTCGACGCCGAACGCTCGCGGGCTTCGAGGGGCGGCGCGCCGAGGGTAGGATCGGCGTGAGGGAGGTTCGAGATGCCCGTCTACGAGTTCGTCTGTCGAGACTGCCAGAAGCCGTTCGAAGTCGTCCGCCCGATGTCGGAATCGACCGCGACCCCGAAGTGTCCGGCGTGCGGCAGCACGCGCGTCGATCGGACGTACAGCCACGTCTACGCCCAGACCTCGAAGAAGAGCTGACGGGATGCTGCAGGACGCATCCTGCCTGGAGCCATCCGGAAGGGGAGCGGGAATACGCCGTCGTTCGTGCGTGTTTCCCGCTTCCCGGTGTTTCACGGCTGCCAGATGCCCAGGGCCCGGCGGAGAGCGACGAGCTGCCCGACGTGATACGCCGTGTGATCCGCCACGAGCAGGATGGCGCGCAGGTAAGTCTGGCTGGCCTGGCCGGTGGGAACCCTGGCGGTCAGATCCTCCACCTCACGCGCCAGCGCCTTCATCCGTTCGCGCGACCGCGTGAAGCCGGTGAGGGCCTCGTCCCACGCGGCCTCGCTCGGCGGCGTCGGCTCGGGCCAGTAATCGTCGGGCCATTTCAGGCTGTGCACGTACTTCGGGTTGACGCAGAAATCCAGGATGTCGTCCTGCGCCAGGCGCATGTGCTCGACGAGCTGCCAGGGGGAGTGCTCGAAGCCGGTCGCGCGCGCACCGCGCCTGCCCGCGGGGATGCCTGCGACCGCCGCGTCGAATCCCACGTGCGCGTCGTCCCAGTCGAGGAGGCGGGCGAGATGATCGCGAAGAGCCTGTTCACGCATGGGAGGATTATGCCCCCGGCCCGCACGTGACAGCTCGCGCAGATTTCTTGCGTATCCCTCCGGCGCGACCCGCCGGCTACTCCGCTCGCAGAGCGGACATCGGCGCGATTCGCACGGCCCGGAATGCCGGCACGAGCGAACCGGCGAACGTCATCAGCAGTGCCAGAGCCACTGCCGTGCCGAACGCGGCGGGGTCGCCAGGCGCGATCCCAAAGAGCAGCGCGCTCATGCCACGTGCCGCGGCGTAGCCGCCGAGGACGCCCGGCACGATGCCGAGGAGGGCCAGGCGCAGCCCGTCGCCGACGATCATGCGGCCCACGCGTGAGGGGTCCGCGCCCAGCGCCAGCCGTACGCCAATCTCCTGCGATCGTTGGGACACGGTGAACGCGAGCAGACCATAGATACCGACGCCGGCGAGCACGACGGCGATGGCCGTCAGCAGGCCGAGCACGTAGAGCTGGCCGCGCCGCGTGGCAGTCTCACCCGCGACCACGTCGTCCATCCGGCGCACGTTGGAGATCGGCTGCTCGGGATCGACCCGGCGGACGATCTGGCGAACAGCAGCTGCCAGCGGGTCGGGTCGACCGGAATGGCGAATCACCAGTTCCTTCGGATCGAAAGCCCCGGGCGATACGTCGGCAGCCTGGGGCGCCGGCAGGTATATCTGAGGCTCGCTGGTTCGTTCCAGTCCCCGGACCCTGATATCGCCGACTACTCCCACGACAGTCCGGGTCCGACCCCGGTGCCGGAAGGTCCTGCCGATTGCATCCTGACCGGGCCAGTACCGCTCGACGAAGGACGCGCTGACCACGGCGACCCAGGCCCGGTCGCCGGTGTCGCCGTCCTCCACGTCACGCCCGCGATGGAGCGGTATGCCCATTGTCCCGAAGTACTGCGGCGTGACCCAGCGGTGGCTCACGGGGCTGCTCCGGGCGCTCCGCACCTCTTGACCGGGGATCTCGACCCCGGTAACCAGGCCCGTCGTGATCATCGGCAGGCCGCTCGTGAACGCCGCGCTGTGGACTCCGGGCAGGGCGCGCACCTGCGTCAGAACCGACTGGTAGAACTCGTTGCGGCGCACGGGGCTGTCGTACTTCGGCCGCGGCAGCGCCGTTCTGAGCGTCAGCACGTTCCGGGGCGAGAACCCGGGATCCACCGTCTGCACGCGCCAGATGGCGCGGATCAGGAGGGCCGACGTGATCAGCAGGATGACGGACATCGTCACTTCGACGGTCACCAGGACGGCCCGGACGCGCTGCCTCCGGCCGCCCCCCGCGCGATGGCCCTCGCGCAGCGCGGCGAACTCCGTGAGGCGTGCCGCGCGAAGCGCGGGAAACAGGCCGAAGCCGAGGCCGGTGAGCGCCGTGAACAGCGATGCGAGCGCGAGCACGCGCAGGTCCAGGCCGGGCTGACTGGCGACCGGGAGCGTGGACGGCACCAGACTGGAAAACAACGGCACGCTCGACGCCGCCACCGCGACGCCGGCTAGTCCCCCGAGCGCGGTCAGCGTCACGCTCTCCGTGACCAGCTGGCGCACCAGCCGCTCCTTGCCCGCGCCGAGGGCCGCACGGACGGCCAGCTCGCGGTCGCGTGCCGCCGCGCGGGCGAGCAGCAGGTTGGCGAGGTTGGCGCAGGTGAGGAGCAGCAGGCACAGCGTCGCGCCCCCGAGCGCCATCAGCATGAGGCGGAATCGCGGGGACATGTTGTCCCGCATCCGGAAGAAGCTGATGCCGGTCTCCTCGTTGGTCTGCGGATAGTCCCGCGCCAGGCGGTCGGCCAGCGACTCGAGCTCCGCCCGGGCCTGCTCGAACGTCACGCCCGCCTTCAGCCGTGCCACCCCCTCGATGTAGGTGTTGTTCCGGTTCGCGAAGTCCTCCTCGCGGAACGTCAGCGGCGCCCACAACTCGATGTCGCGGGTAGGAAAGTAGAAGCCGGGCGGCATGAGGCCGATGATCGTATAGGCGGCTCCATTGAGGTTGACCGTCCGTCCGAGCACCGCGGGATCGCCGCCGAACTGGGATTGCCAGAGGCCATGGCTGATGACGACGGCGTCGCGGTCGACGTCGCCGGGCCCGAAGACGCGCCCCAGCGCGGGTTTCACCCCGAGGAGGGGGAGCACTTCGGGCGTCACGACGGCAATGTCGAGCCGCCGCGGTTCTCCGGCGCCGACCAGGTTGACCGCCTCGTCGTTGAAGGCGCCCATCGCCTCGAAGGACGAGCTCATGGTCTTGAAGTCACGGTAGTTGGCGGGCGACAGCTCGTTCATGCAGCCCCACCCCGCGCCCGTGCGCGGGCCCTCGCACAGCCGGACCAGCGCATCGGGCTCGACGAAGGGCAGGGGGCGGAGCAGCACGAAGTCCGCGACCGAGAACGCCGCCGTGTTGGCGCCCACGCCCAGTGCGGTGACCAGAATGGCCGTCAGGGCAAAGCCACGCGCCCGGGTCAGCGTGCGCGCGGTGTAGCGCAGATCCTGGCCGAGGATGGCCCAGTGCACGGCGACAGCGCTGAGCGTCTCGTCTGCGACCGTGGTCAGGAGCAACCCGATCCTGCCCGTCGCCGTGGCCCGCTCCCAGGCCTGCGCGAACAGCGCTGTCATCTCATCGCCGTACTCCATCCGGAACGAGGCGGGATAGAGATGGAGCAGCGCCCGATAGAGCCGGATCATGACGACTCCGGTGCGATCCGCCAGGCGTTCCTGGCCAGCCGGACCAGTTCGGTCAGCCGTCGGGTTTCCGCCCGGGCCACGGCGGCGCCCGCGGGCGTGATGCGGTAGTAGCGCCGCCGCGGGTCGCCTCCGGCGCGTGAGAGCTGCCGCGGCTCCTCGATCAGCCCCTGCTCGAGCAGCCGCTGGATCGTGCGGTAGAGCGTCCCGGGGCTCAGGCGGAGCGCGCCGTTGGTGCGGGCCTCCACGTCCTGGATGATGCCGTAGCCGTGGCGGTCCGCCACCACGAGCGCCAGCAGGATGTGAAAGGCCGCTGCCGGGAGCGGCGGCGTGGCTTCGACATCGGCGCGGTCGTCGGTCATGACGGCCGCACGATAGTCCACAGTGGATATATTGTCAACGGATACAGCTGCCGCGGATACAGATGCCATCTGCTCGTCGGACGTATCGCACCGGCTGATCACGGCCGGCGCGCACGGGCCGGCGCGTCCTGCCGAGGGGACCTGCAGCAGCGCCCTGACGCCTATAATGATCCACTCACTCGAAACACGACATGGTTCGTGCGATCCATAACCCGTCGTTGCGCCTGCGGGGGTTGGCGGCGCTCCTCGCCTGCGCCTTCGGCCTCTCGTGCAGCTCGAGTCCGACGTCGCCGGGTGACTCCCCCGCCGACGCCACCATCGTCATCGGCGCGGCGGGAGTGGTCCCGACAGAAGTGCGGATCAATTCCTTCAGCCGCGTGATGTTCACGAACAACGACACGCGCCCGCACGCCATCGCATCCGATCCCGTCACGCTCCACACGGACTGCCCGGCCGTCAACCAGGTGGGGACGCTCGAGCCCGGCCAGAGCCGGACGACGGGGACCTTGCACTTGAAACGGACGTGCGGGTTTCACGATCACCTCAACCAGGACGATGCGAGGCTCAGGGGGCGCATCGTCGTCGACTGACGGGACTCGCTACATTTCGTGGCGCCCCGCCCGGACGGTGAGGAAGATTCCCACGCCCGGAGCGATGCGGCCCGAGTAGCGCGGGGCGAGCGCGGGTGGAAGCACGCTGAACGAGGCCGTCGCGCCAACGCCCGGGACGAGCCCCTTGAGGCTTCTCAGGTAGCGCACACACCCTGCCTGGAGCTTGGCGACCGGGAACGCCTCGGTGGAATACTCGAACGCGTGCAGGTGATGGGCCGGCATCTCTGCTATCTCGACTCTGCCGAACACCGTGTTCCGTTCTTTCCACGTCAGGCTGGTTTCCAGAAGAGCGGCGACGCTCGCGGCATCGCGGACCGTCCCGGCAACATGCTCGCGTCCGTCGTTGACCCCGATGGCCAGCGTCGTCGCCCAGATGCCGGCCGGGCCAATCGGCCGGTGATACACCGCGGACGCGGTGGCTCTCGTGACCTGTCTATCCGTCTGCTGCAGGAAGTCCGTCCGGGCCTCGCGCAGGCGCGCCGCTGACACCTGCAGGGCCAGGCGCTCGGTCGGGAGCACGGAAAGCCGCACGGCTGCGGAGTCGAACCCACCCAGATCGAGATCCGTCCGCGGCTCATCGGGATCGCGCCCATTGAAGACGGAGGTTTCCACCTTCCATCGCGGATTGTGCACGCCTGCGGTGAGGACGCCGAACGTGACGTGGGTCGAATCCAGCCAGTGGTGCGTCACGGGTCCCGCCGGGTTCCCCATGGCGGACGGACGGTGCGGATACCCGGGCGGTGACGGACTCGCGCGAGCAGCCGTCCCTCTTCGATGACCGACGAGGCCGGGAAGCCTGCGATCGCCGAATCGGGCGGCAGCAGCTTGAGCGCGACCTCACGGTCCAGCCGAGTGTCCCAGGCTCGGTACACTTCGCCGAATGCGCCGCGTCCGGCTGGCTCGAGCACCTGAAGATGGCCCCATGACGCCGGCATCTCGCACCCTTCCGATTCAGCTCCCCGGCTGACGAACTTCACCGCAGCGAGGGTCTTGAGCTGCTCGAGCAGCTCCTGGTCGGTTGCCCCCCGGCTCGATTCAAGACGGCGCCAGTCGACCGGCTTGCCGTCGAGAATCGCGACGGCCACGTCTTTGAGAGGCACGTCTGGCTTCATGGCTGCTTCATTTCCTTCGCCAGACGCAGCAGCGCCCGGCGGGCGGCTTTCCGCGCCGCATCTGCCGTCGGCTTGCCGAGCACCTCCGCGAGTTCCGCGTACGTGTAGTCCATCTCGAGCCGGCCGATGACCGCCTCGCGGTCGCCCGGGCGAAGCCGTGCGAGCGCGGCTTCATAACGTTCGGTGGCCTCGCGTCCGATGGCGTCTTCCAGGGGTGATCCTGCGGCCTCGAGCTCCAGCTCGTCCTCGTCCAGACGGATTGGCGCACGCCCCTTCCGCCGCAGCTCGTCCCGGACACGATTGAGCACGGCCTGCCGCAGGTACGCCTGCAGCGCGCCCGGACCACGGATTTCGAAATCCTCGATCTTCGAAAACGTGCGAAGCAGCGTGTCCTGGACAAGGTCGTCCGTGTCTGCCAGATCGCGGGCCCATCGAGGCAGACGACCGCTCACCCACCGGCGAAGGGGTCCGACGTGGCGCGCCAGCAGACGGTCCAACGCGTCCTTGTCGCCCCGCCGGACCTGCTGGATCAGGTGGAACGTCGAGTCGAGCGCTGGAGCCGCCTCGCTGCCACGAAGTACGGCGGAGTTCGGATCGTCCTTGGGCATACCCGCGGCGCGCGCACGCGTGGATGGATAGGCAGATTTTACCCCGACGACTGCAACAGAGGGCAGGTGTCCGGTCTTCGGGCCGGGGGGGCACGGGACATGGAACTGCGAATGTTCCTCGGCCACTACACCTGCGGCTTCGAAGACCACATGTGCCGCCGCGCCGCCGTCAGCTCACCGGCAGGCGAGCCGGTCGATGTCGAGGTGGCCCCTGTCCAGAAAGGGACAAGGTGGGCGTTGTGGTAGGCTCCATCGCCATCGGGCCGCTCAGGCTAGCTCAGTGGTAGAGCACCTGACCGTTAATCAGGGTGTCCCGGGTTCTGTCGACAACGCGGCGAGCGCGGGATCCGAGAACAGCGATTACGTCAACAGCGCCGCGCGCGGGATCGGGGACCGCTCTAATGCGGGCTATCCCCTTGGTGAATCCACTGGACCCAGCACACGCCCTTGACGTGCTGCGCTGAGCGCATGCGGCCTAACAGCCTCGTTCATTCTCAGGCTGGATGCGTGGAGGAGCGTGCTGCTCCATGAGGTGCGCGAGCCGTTTCGAATCGGGATACACGCCAGGCGGCAGCCACATAGCCGCCGCACACCCGTTCCCGAGCAGATGCGCCGTGCCGTGCGGAAAGCCGTTGCCGCCGAAGGCGCGCGCGATCTGCCGGATGACGACCAGGTAGGTGGCCGGATCGGGCAGCGACCACCGCGCCATCGGATCGCTGCCGAACGCCAGGGTGATGCCGCCGATGACGGCAGTCTGCTCCTCGGCTGTGGCCGGGTGGACTTCGATCGTCAGCAATGTGATGGGCTCCCGGGCAGGAGAGCACCCAAACCGGCTCTCCGATCGCCCGACGTTAGCACGTACCGGGGTTCCGCCGGGCCGGCAGGCATCTGCTCAGCGTGTGCGCCAGGACAACAGGGCTCCAAGGGTCAGGCAGATCAGGCCACTCACGATGACGAAGGTTCTGGCGTCAGTACCAGTTCCAGGATTCAACGAACCTTCGTCCCACTCCTCACCCGAGGTCAGATGCGGCGGCACCCGCACGCCAACGCCGAAGTAAAACCTCCCCTCCCGGCTCCAGGGTGTGAAGTACAGCGCCGGTGTCCGGGCGTGCCAGCGAACGCTGTAGAGGCCCCGTGGCGGCGGCGCCTCCAGCAGGATCTCGAGCGTGCGGCGCGCCGGGTCATCCAGGTCCAGTCGCCGCGTTATGGGCGCGGGCTGAATAGTACCGGGCTCCGTCACGATCGAAACGGTCGCGTACGAGCTGCGGTGCAGCGCCCGATCGAATCGGATCTGCACCCTCGAGGGCGGCGCCGCCAGAGTGGCGCCCGGCGCGGGCTCGGCTTCGATGAACCGCGCCCTCGCTATGAGCAGCTCGGCGAGCCCGAGGAGCACCATGAACGCGCCGAAGCCGGCGAGCAGCACCCTGCCGATTGTCCAGCCCCGAGCTCTCGCGCGGAACCCGTGGCCCGGCTGTCGATGCATCTCCACGCGCGGTATTGTGCTCGCGGGAGGTGGCTTCGTCCAGCACGATAGCTGCTGAACCAGATCGTCGCAGCGGGCTGTCGAAGGGGGGAAGGGGTTGAGCAGAGTCTGAGAAGCACGCTTTCCGCGAGCAGATAGCCCAGCAGACGTCCGTGCGACGCGCCGAGCGCGTTGGCGCACGCGATCAACCACACGACGCCGACCGCCGCGAGCGCAAGCCCCGACAGCGTGGCCACGTCGCCACTGAGGTTGGTCTCGAGGTCCTCCATGCTCCATGTCGACTTGTCGTCCTGGTAGGACGACTGCCAGCCTGGGAACAGCGCGCGATTGATCGCGTGAGCTCGCGCGTGGCCGACGCCCGGTCCGCCCCGGGAGGCAGGCGCGCCCAGTGCGCTGCTTCTCGAGAGGTCTCGAAGCCACACTCGGTCTCCCGGCCCGCCATCCGCCTCGACGACGCACCACCTACTCGCTGCCACACATTTCTGCTGCTTACAAAACAACTGGTCAAGGGCAACGTCATCCAGCCCGCCCCCCATGAGCCAGCGAGAAGCCGAGCATCTGCGGCCCGCGTTCCAGCCGCCAGATGACAGCTTCGACCCAGAACCGCACCACGATGGGTGCGGGAAGGAGCAGAAGGATCGCGTTGACTCGGGTGGCGCTTTTGGATGGTGGCAGACTATCGTATCCGCCGCTCCGACGTAGCCAGTCTTGTGCCGCCCAGCGCGCAACCGCAGTGGCTATCGAGGCAGGTCGGCTTCGGCTGGCGATGGGCTCGACGATCACTCGGGTGCATCCCTGCGCGAATCGTAGACCGAGTAGACGTGGGTCGTCCTCTACGATTCGTCCGTCCGTCGGGTAGCGAGGCGCCCGCCGGCGGTGTACGATCTCGCGCATTCCCGATGCTGGTGGACAATACCCAACGATGTTGGGGTGATCGAGGGCGGTGGAGCGTCGTGTCCTCGGCGAGGTACACTTCGCCCATCCCACCTGCGCCCAGTCTGCCGACGATCCGGTAGTGGCCGATCGTCCGGTCGAGCATGCAACCGTCCAGTCTCGGCCTCCCCATTCACCCAGGCGGGAGTATCAGTTGCAGGAGCCGGCAGGTGACGGTGCAGGCCCTGGTCGACTAACCTTCCTTGTTCGTGGGTCGAAGTGTGACGCGCCGTGCGTCAGCCAGACCGAGGTTTACCGATCGCTCTTCTTCCGGCGGCGCGCGTGGCGAACCGAGCCGCCGGACGCGCCTCCCTGGGACAGCCGGGCGATCCGCTCCACGACGTCCTCGTGCAGCACGCGCATCAGCCGGCGCGTCTCCTCGTCGCCGTCGCGAATCTCCCGCCGCAGCGCGACCAGTGTGAGACCCTCGCCGCCTTCACCTCGTAATGCCGCAATCTGCTCAGTCAGCTTCGCCAGGCTCAGGTCGGCGCCATTGCCGCGGATGGCTCGCAACTCGTCCCGGACCTGTCGCAGACCTGCGTCGAGCTTCGCCAGGCTCAGGTCTGCCCCGTTGCCGCGGATGGCTCGCAATTCCTCACGCACTTGCCCGAGACCGGCGTGCAGCTTCGCCAGGCTCAGATCGCCTCCGTTGCCGCGGATGGCTCGCAACTCCTCACGCACGTGCCCGACACCGGCGTGCAGCTTCGCCAGGCTCAAATCGCCTCCGTTGCCTCGAATGGCCCTTATCTCGTCGCGTAGACCTCGAATGCTCGCGTCCAGCTTCGCCAGGCTCAGGCCCTCGCCGTTGCCGCGGATCGCCGCGAACTCCGCCTGCGTCTCGCGGCGGATGGCAGAAAACTGCTCGTGCGTTTCGCCGCGGATGGCGGAAAACTCCTCGTGCATTTCGCCGCGGATGGCGGAAAACCCCTCGTGCATCTCGCCGCGGAGTTGCGCAATCTGCGATCCCAGTTCCGCCACCGTGGCAGGCAGCTGCTCCAGATCGCTCACCTTCTGCTCCAGACCAACTACCCGCGATTCAAGGCGTTGCGACGGCATCGTGCTGTCCTTTCCTGAGCTCGCGCGCGCATCCGCCGCGCGCGAGTCGTAAGGACCAGGAGGCCAATCGCATGCCGCAGTCTCTTCTCTCACCGACGACGGTAGCATCGTCGGCGAGGCGCAGGCAACCGTCGAGACTCTGGGGCAGGCGAGCACGCCATCCGCCAGCAGCACGGCGAGCACCAGTGACGGTCCAAGGCACGCTGTCCAGACTTCAACCGGCAGGACTGCTGTCTGACGATCTCGACTATGGCCAGAGACGGCCGTCGTCGATGGCTTCCAGCCACTCCGCGATCGGCCAGATGTCGATCCCGTCTTCTGTGCGCAGCTTTCGAAGGCCGAGATAGATCAGCACGCGCCGCACCAGTCCGTCGAGATCGGCGATGCCGCGCGCGCTCGTCAGCCCGTCGGCCTTGTCCACCAGTTGGAGGACCGCCCCGGCCGGTTCGACTCCTAGTTCGCTGGCAATCTCGCTCACGCGCTTGCCCTGGAAGCGCCGGCGGGAACGTCGTGAGGCCGAACAGAATCGTATCGCCCGTCGCCCGGTCCACCCGCCTTCGGACCACATGAATAGGCGACTTTCTGCTATGACTCGCAGCGCCTGTTCCCCTCGATGGCGATCGTCCGGTACATCGCTGCAACGTCGTACTCGCGTGTCACGAAATCCTTTACGTCCGCCGACACCTGGGTGAATGGTCCGCTCACGAGCACGTTGCCGCGGTATTTCATGTTCCTGCTCTTCGCCAGCGCCGCCAGGAACGCTTCCTCGGAGATGTACTTCGTCCGGACGTCCAGCAGGCACGGCACCTGCTCCTTCTCGTCGTACGACAGGAAGCTCGGCGTCATGTCCTGGACAAAGGTGTAGACGACGCCTTTCTGGAAGATCCCGTAGATGCTCTCCCCTTCGGCCGGCGGCGGCTCTGTCTTGGACCTCTGGATCCGGCCGAAGTTCAGCGGCCACAAGACGTCTTCGCCGACGCGGCCGAGGCCCGAGGCGCTGATCGAGTACTCGCCGGTGCGCGGCACGACAGCTTCGAAAATGATGCGGATGCCGATCGGGTTTCCGCGCGCCGAGAGCAGCAGTTCATCTGTGACGCTGCGTACTTCCACACTGGAAGCCGCCCGTCCAGTCCTCCAGAGTTTCAGCGGGGTGAAGGGCAGGATCGCCTCACTGGCGACCACGGTGGCCAACGCATAGATGCCGAAAACCGGCGTCAGTCGTCGGACGGTCGTGCGCGTAATGACGAAGTAGCCCGCCCACAGCACCAGGAGACCGATTGCGGCGGGCAGGAAGGGGAGCAAGGCGGACGCGCCGGCCCCATGAATCGCGGCCCAGCCGAAGGCCGTCACGGACATGCCGTTCTGAATCAAGACCGCGAACGTTGCGATCGCCGCGATCACTAGAGCAGCAGAACGGCCCATACGGGGGACATTGTCGCAGACTCGCGACCCGGCAGCGCCGCTCTTTCCGCAGCAGCCATTTGGCGACTCCTTCCTGCCATCTGGCATGTACTGTCGTCAATCTTCGTTCGCAGGGCGACGCAGACGAGCGCGCTCGTTGTCGCCGACGCGAATGGATCGAACCAACGGGTCCGTCGCCAGCGACCGCTCGTTCAAGGAAGCTCGCCCCGCCTGGTTGCCTGACGGCGGCGAAATCCGCGTGAGTTCGCCGCGCTGGGCGAGTTCGACGCCACCGCTGATCGAAACAGCGCAGTGGCCATACGCAGGGAGCGCCGGGCGGGAATCTGGTCGGCCACGCCGGACGGCACGAATCTGCGGCTCGCGGTGGCCGAGAGCGGCGCCGGGCCCGGATATCCCGTTCTCGACGAGTCGGGAGGCGTCCTGTATTCGGCGCTGCTGAATGACGGGAGTGTTGGCCTCTATCGGGTTCCGCCGAACGACACCCGATCGGTGCTGGTCACGGACGGCATCGGGTTTCCCGATAGCTGGGCCGCCACTCACGACGGTCGTGCCGTCGTCTTCACCGGTCGCGAGAGCACCTACCCGCTCTACCGCGTCAACGTGGACGGATCGGGACGGACCACGCTCGTCGCCAGCAATGCGGCAGGTCCGGGCGTGACGCCGGACGGGCAAACGGTCATCTTCTCACCGATGGGACCAGGCATCCGCAGCGTGCCACTTGCTGGGGGCCCGGTCCGGAAGGTCAGCAACCGCCCGACCTGCTGCCCGCTGCTCGTCTCGCCCGCCGGCCGACGGATGCTCGTCAGGGCGCTCAGCGAGGAGGCCCTGCTGATCTGCGAGCTGCCGGACTGCTCGCGGCCGATCGACCTGCGGCTGAAGATGGCTCCCGCGGACCACGCAGCCCCACGGTGGGCACCAGACGGCCGGGGGATTGCCTTCGTGCCGGCCAGGGGTCCCGCCAACATCTGGGAGCAGCCGCTCGAAGCTTCGCCACCGCGTCAGATCACGCAGTTGACAGAGCCGCCCATCCTGGACTTCTCGTGGTCGCCGGACGGAACCCGCCTCGTCATGTCGCGCGGGCGGTACGAGAGCGATATCGTGATCCTGAGGGGACTCCTCCGCCCCTCGGGCCGGTAGCGACCTGCAGCCGGTGGCTCACGTCACGCGAGGTGGGCGCCCTGCGCCGCGGTGTACAGCGTATAGACCGACTGGCTGCTCGTCATGAACAGCCGGTTCCGGTGCTTGCCGACGAAGCACAGGTTGGCCGTTCCCTCGGGCATGACGATCTGCCCGATCCGGGTGCCATCGGGGGCGTACGCGTGGACGCCATCCACGCCTTCGCCGCCGAACCCGGTCCCGCACCAGATGTTGCCATCGACGTCGGCGCGAATGCCGTCGTGGAAGCCCGCGTCCAGAGTCGCGAACTCGCGGCGGTTCGAGAGCCGGCTGCCGTTGTCGTGAACGGTCCACGCGATGATCCTGGCCTTCTCGCGCGGGTAATGCGTAGGCGCCGTATCGGCCACGTACAGGATGCGATAGTCGGGCGAGAAACACAGACCGTTCGGCTTCATGATCTCGTCGGTCAGCTTCGTCAGTCGACCACTCCTGGCGTCGACGTAGTAGACGCTGGTCGGCAGCTCCAGCTCGCGGACCGTGCCTTCGTAGTACCAGTGGCTGCCGTACCCGGGATCGGTGAAGAGGATGCCGCCGTCCGGATGGACGACGACGTCGTTTGGCGCGTTGAGGCGCCTGCCGTCGAACGTCGCAGCGAGGATCGTTGGCTCGCCCTGATACTCGTAGCGCACGACGCGCGCCGTCTCGTGCTCGCATGAAATCTGCCGCCCCTGCCAATCGAACGTGTTGCCGTTGGAGAAGTTCGACCCCGTCCGGAGCGGGGTGACATGCCCCGTGGCTTCGTCCCAGCGCAACTGCAGGTTGTTGGGGATGTCGCTGAACACCACGTATCGGCCGACGCCATGCCATGCCGGCCCTTCCGCCCAGAGCGCCCCGGTCCATTCCCGCACGAGCGGCGTGTTGCCGATCATGTACTTCCTGAACCGATCGTCGAGAACCTTCCAGACTCCCGAAGGGTAGCGAATCGGTTCAGGACCGAGTGGGAACCGCTGTGACTGCGGCGACTGCGCCGCCGCCAACGGCGCCAGGATCGTGGCGGCGGCGCTCGCCGAGAGAAAGGCGCGGCGATCGACGCCAGCCTGGTGACGTGTCTTCGACGTGAGAGTCTCCGAGCGAAGATGAGTCGGCATGCTGTCTGTCCGGTGGCAGCCCGGCATATCCCATGGGCACGCTGGATTCTGACGCGGCCTCACGACACCGATTGGCTCACTTCCGCTTCGCGTAGGTAATCTTCATCACCTGCGTTTCCTTGCCGTCCGCACCGACGGCATAGGCGGTCATCGTTCGCTGCCCGTCGCTGCCGATCTGGCTGACCATGCGCGTCTTCGTCATTTTGCCGGTCATGTCGAGCCCTTCCATCCAGCCCGTCATCTTCTTCGCCGCCGGATCATAGGTGGCTTCGCTGAGGGCCAGTCCCTGCGACATCGAATCGGTCCAGCTCCCGACGTACTTCTTCTTCGCGGCATCCCACGTCGCGACGCCATGGCCATGGAACGGCACGCCCGGCATCGCTTCTCCCTTGAAATCGGTGATGATGCACAATCCGCCGCAGCCGATGGTGTTTACCTCGACGCCCTTCGACGTCACCGGTGGGGTGCCGGGTGCCGGGGCGATCTCGACGATGGCGTCCCAGCTCCCTTCCTCCATGGTGAAGACCTGATGCTCCGGACCGGGCTTGGGCATGGGCGGCGCCTGCGGCTGATTGCCGGACTGCCCGTTGACGAACGCCGGCGTCCCGAGGATCGTGAGGGTCAGGGCGACAACCATCAAGCGTGAATCTGTCATGTGCAGCTCCTTGCGGAAGGCCGAACTATATCGCAGTCGGGCAACGGTCCGTCTCCGTTTGCGCGAAGGTTGCCGCAGCGTCGGCGATGCTGATGGCGATGATCGACGGCACCGTTCGAGCCGACAGGACGTATGGCGCAAATCCTCGTGCATCTACTTCGTGGCGAGCAACGTCGTCATCCTCACGCGGCCCGCCAGCGTTCCCGTCGGCGCAAACGCTCGGCACTTCTCGGAGAATTCGTTCTCGAGCGCGGCGCGGCGGTCCTCACCGGCCTGCGCCACGGCGGCCGCCAGCGGCGTGCTCCAAACGTATTGCCACAGGAACTCCGCGGGAGCTGGCAGCTCCAGGGACGTTTCAGCGCTGCGTACGTCGACGTCTTCGAAGCCGGCTTGCGCTCTCGGGCCCGATGTGGCGCGCCAGGCCGTCGGCCATGATCTGAAGCGGCGGCGGCGTCGGGCCGGGGACGTTGGCCACGAGGCGGCCGCCCGGGACGAGGACTCGATGGAATTCCCGCAGGCCTGCCTTCTTGTCCGAGAAGAACTGAAGGCCCATTCCGCACAGCACGGCGTCAAAGCTCTCGTCCGAGAACGGAAGGTCCTCGGCTGGCGCCTCGTGCCACTCGATCGACGCGTCGGAGCGTGTGGTGGCCCGCGCGACTGCCAGCATCGCGGGATTGAGGTCCAGGCCGGCGACGGTGCCGTCCGGAGCGATCTGCTCCGCGGCGAGCTTCGTCACGACCCCCGTGCCGCACGCCGCGTCGAGAACACGCTCGCCAGGCCGAAGGCTCGCCGCCTTCATGAGATCCGCCGCCACGGGCGCACCGATGCTCGGCACGAAATATCGCTCGTAGTTCTCGGCCGTGCGCCGCATGAACTCCGCATCGTATCCGCGCTGCGACATGCGATCACCTCTCGGTCAGGACCGGGCGAAGGGATGTCATCGTCGAGCGGCGCAGCTCTTCTTCAGCATCGGGAAGCGCGCCGCTCTGGTACGCGCCGCGACCGCCGGCGAAGGGCGGCCGCCGCAGATCCCGACAGCAACAGCGACAGCGTGGAGGGTTCCGGGATGGGAGCGGCGTCGACCCTGACGGCGCCCTGCTCGAGTCGGACGAAACCAGCCACCCCGGGCTTGAGAGAACCGAACATCGCGGCCCCTGCCGTGAACAGGAAAGGCTCCTGCGCCGATGACAGGATGAATCCTCCCTCGCCCGGAGGAAGGGTGAAGAGCGCGTAATACGTGCCGGGCTGCAGCAGGACGTCGAGCGACGCCGATTCGAACCCGATCGTGAAGGGGTCGTCGTCGTGCGACAGCGTGGCCGACGCGAGGAGCTGGTTCGGGTCCGGCCCCGCCGCCGGGTCGCCGAATTGCGCCGGCCTGATCTGCACGCCGATGGCTGACGCCGGGACGCATTGCGGGACGCCGTTCACGATCGACTCGCAGCTGTTCACATATCCGCCGACGCGCGTGACGATGCTCGGCCTCGTCAGCGTGAATTGCGGACCGACGAACGCGGTTCCGAACGAGTGCAACCCGAAGAATGGAACGCCGGCTGAGCCGCCGACGTTGAACCTGGTTGCCGTTCCTGCGGCGCCCAGCGTGTCAACGACGGCAATCGACGTCAGCGTAACGGGGTCGGCTGTTGCGGGCGAGGGAACCAGCAGCAGAGCGGCAGCGCTCGGCAGCAGCAGCAATGGGCGGGACAGCATCGCAGGCTCCTTTCCAGAAAGACCATCGGAGCTCGGCTGAGCGACGGATCGAGGAGCACGAATCGTGCCTCGTTGCTCCGTCGCTCACTGCTGACGGCGAGCCGATTTTCCAGCACTGGCGTTCTGGGACTTGCGTCCAGACGCCTTCGCCCGTCCTCCGGCAATCAGGCACCGGATCCGCACCCGCCTGCACGCCCCTTCCAGATGAGTTCCGGCCCTGCAACCGGCGGGCCGTTGCCGGCGGGTTACGCGTGCGCGACGACGACCGTTCGCGGTCCCGCGTTGACGGGGTTCGGATCGAGTGAGGCGAAGCCTGCCGCCAGGTGCATGCGCTCGAGATCCCGGAACGTGTAGGCGTCTCCCGCAGCCGCCGTCGCCGGCATCATCATCGCGAACTGGGCCGGAATTAGAGGCGAGACGCGGTCCTCCTCCGGCACGAACTCGAGAGTGGCCGCGACGCCGCCCGGCTTCAGCGCGGCGAGGATTTTCTTCAGCCGACTCACGCGCGTCGCCTCATCGGAGTGGTGGAGGAAGTTCGTCGCCAGCACGGCGTCGTACGGGCCGCCGAAGTCCACCTGGAACGCGCCGCCGACCAGGGTTTCGTACCGGTCGAGCTACCACGTCGGGATCAGCGAGCCGCTTCATTCCATCTATCCTCCGGCGACCGGGGGTTGAGGTCCCGGTCACGTTCAGTTTCTCGGCGGACTTCAAGACGGTGACGGGGATACCGCTGTCGCCGCTGGCGCCCAACACGCAGTATGCCCTGCGGATCAATACGGCCTGGAGGATTTGGCGGACATTTCCTGAACAGCTTCGTCCAGGTGCTGTTCACGACGCAGCCGTAAGCGGGGCCTCCAGTCGCGAGCTCTACTGCAACGACTCGAGCCGCCGCCGGGCGTCAGTTACGAGAGGATCGGAGGCGGCAGCAGACCGCGTTTTGAGAAATTGCTCGAAGCTCGCTGTCCAGGCTGGAGGGAGACTGCAGACCCGGTCGCGGCATCAGCCGCGGTGACTGGATCACCGATGGCCGGCGGACGCGTGGCCGCGACGTCGATTCCTGCACGCGTCGGAAGATCCGAGTCGCACACGCGACAGCGGTCCCAAACCGGGAGACGCCTCCGTTCCACAGTTCGTGCAGACCATGGAGCCTGGCGATGATTCGGGGCACAGTATCACAGAACGTGACCGCCGTCGGTCGGCTTTCCGACGTGCACGTTCGGCCGCGGTGGGCCTGAACGCCCCGCGCTACATCCGGCCGCAGTGCAGCCCTTCCGGGCTGCCTCCGCTCGCGCGGGCCTGCCTAGAGGCGAGTACGAACCAGTTTCCCCAGCCGTGCGCGCCGCCGCTATGCGTCTGGTGAAACGCGTACACACTTCGCGTTGTCAGCCGCATAGCGGTTCAGAGCAGGGCCGCCACGAGCCCGGAGAACTCGCGCAGGTCCTGAACATCGTGCTCCAACACGTCGAAGACGCGATTGAAATCGATCGTCCAGTACACGTGGACTAGAAGGTTCCTGAATCGGGCCATCTGCTGAAGGCGCCCGGAGAGCGCAGCGGGGATGATGCCGGCGCGTTCAAGTACCTCGAAGCAGCCCGCGTAATCCGGGCACGATCCGCAGATGCCGCGCAGAGACGTGGTAGCACAACGCCAGCGCCGCTTCGATCGCGACGAGCAGCCGATAGCAGCCGATATCCTGTGTGTCGGTGTCGGCGAGAAACGCGTCCCGGCCTGCGCGGCGGATTCTCTCCAGCCGTGCCAGCGACTGCTCGATTTCCTGACATCGTGCACGGACGACGTCTGCATCCAGCGTCATCGGGCGAACGCCTCACGCGTCGCACGCCGCGAGAGCGGCGCCTGATCGTGATACGCACGTGCCGTACGCTCGATCAGCTCCACGAGGCGCGGCTCGTCGTGGACGACGAGCGGATGGCCGCGGAGCGCATGGAACACGAATCCGAGCGGCGCGCGATCCACGACGCGCACGTCGACGGGATAACCAGCGCGGCGCGTCAGGCGTGCCCCCAGAGCGATGTCGAGGTCACGCGGTGCGCCCGGCATCGTCCACACCGCCACGTCGATATCCCGAAACGGGCCGCCGTGCATGAAGGATCCGTGGACGTACGCGAATGCGACGTCCTGCCCTGCCGCCAGGATGGTACGCAGCCGGTCGAGAACGGCTTCGCGCCCGCCGGGATCCAGCTCGTACGTCTTCATCAGGGCGATTGTAGTCCTGCTCGGCGGGTAATCGTGATCACCCGGAACCCGGCATTGTTCCTCTCGCTCGACTCCGGTACGACTCCCGCACCGTCAGCGACCGCATTGAGATAGAACTACCCCGCAAGGTCCATCGGCTGCGTCAGGCTCGTCGATCCGGTGTGGCTCGCGTCCGGCTGGATGGCCGGAACCACCCGACTGCGGTCGAGCAGCGTGTCTGTCGAAGGGGGGAAGGGGTTGAGCAGAGTCTGGGAAGGAGCGTTATGCTGGCCCGCGAGACCGCCCTAATGTTGCTTATCGTCTCGCTGCGATTTCGCTGAGTGCCGGCCTCTGCCTCGGCGTGCTGCCGATCGTCAACATCACCACCCGGAATCTGTCGAACCACCCGGAATCTGTCGACGGGGAAGGCGTGACCAGCGTCCCCTGGCGGTCCATTTGTCGGACGGCAGCGTGTTCTACGCGGATGGCGGCGGCGCCGATTGTGGCCCTGCCGACGCCGGCTGTGACGGCGGCGGTGTGATGGTGGAGTTGGAGGCGATTCGCGTGCACCGGCTCACGACGCGGGCTCGTGTGACCTGCGGAGATAGCGATAGCCGAGGAAACCGATCAGCAACGTGACGGCGAACGATGGGAGGACAACGACCCGGTCCACCGGGAAGATGTACGACAACGGGAACAGCAGCAAGCCCATCGCCGCGACGAAGGCAGGAGCCGCGAGGCGGGAGCGCCGCCACGTCAGCAGGCCCGCGCCAATGTACGTGCAGCTCCACACCAGCGCGAACAGCGAGGCGAGCGGCGAGGTCGAGGAAGACCTCGGAAGCGCCGCCCACAACGCGGCGATCCCCGCAGCGCCGGCTGCGAGCAGCGCGGCTGCGAGCAGCATGATCCCGATCGGCTGCCCGAACATGTCTCCCGCCTTTCTCTCCTGCCGGACGTCCTGGTCGATGAGCTCCGCTCCACGCGTCTGGTGCCGTCACGTCGGCAGCTTCATCTCGTGAAGCAGCCGGGTGAAGCGGGGATCTGCGCGCAGGAACGCGAACGTCGGCCAGTTGCGGATCCAGGGCAGATTGCTGTCCCGCACTTTGTTCGTGGCGTCCAACCACTCCAGCGTGGACTCACGCTCCCCGAGCTCGGCGTAGAGGAGAGCGAGGAACAATGCGTTCTTCGGATCCTTCTTCAGATCCTCGGCGAGCTTCAGGGCCTCGACTCGACGGCCGGCGGCGGCGTAGGCGGCGCCGAGCGGCCCGGCCAGCCGCGGATTGCGCGGCAGCGCCTGCTCCAGGACGGCGATGGCGTCGTCGTGCCTGCCCTGGCTGCTGTGAACGACCCCCAGACCCCAGAGCCCGTTGAACAGGTTCGGGCTGAGCTCGAGCGCTCGCTCCACCAGGGCGAGGGCCTCGTCGTTTCGACCATTCCACCAGTGCAGCCATCCGTACCACGACGCATAGACGGCCGCCAGCGGGTCGGCCTCCTGCGCGCGTCTGATCGCCGTCATCGCTTCGTCGGCGCGATCGAACAGCATCAGATACCAGGCGTAGTGCCCGTGGGCGCGAGACAGCGTCGGATTGTACTTGATGGCCTGCTGCAGCGCGCGCTCGGCCGCGGGCCAGTCCCAGGTCCGTTCGGCGTACAAGATCAGCTCCGCGCGGACGGTGTGCGCCAGCGCGACGCTGTCGTCCAGCTCCAGCGCTTTGAGCGCGGCGTCTCGGGCGCGCGCGAACGCGTCGGGCGGCGGTGAGGGGCCGTGCCCGAGCGTGGCGTAGCCGGCAGCGAGGTGGGCGTACGGCAGGGGGTGGCTCGGGTCCTTCGCCACCGCTTCATGAAGGAGCGCCAGCCCCCGGCTGATGTCCTCCGGCGTGGACTGCTCGATCAAGTACGCACCCCGGAGGTAGGCGTCATAGGCTTCGGGATCGACGGGACGGACGCGCGCCAGCCTCACCTCCTCTTCGGGCGTCAGCTGCAGGCGAACCTCCTGCACGATCGCCGCGACGATCTCGTTCTGGAGCGCGAGCAGCTCCCGCGCGGCGCGATCGTACCGCTCCGTCCAGACATGATTCTCCGTGGCGCCATCGATCAGCTGCGTGCTCACCCCCACACGTTCACGGGAGCGCACCACCGAGCCGGTCAGGACGAGGTCGACGTCGAGCTCCCTGGCGATTTCGGCGATCGGTTTCTGTCCGACCTGGTATCGCACCGCCGAGGCGCGCGCGGTCACGCGCAGCGCGTTGATCTTCGCAAGCTCGGTGATGAGCGCGTCGTGCATGCCGGCGGCGAAGTACGCCTGCGTCGCATCTCCGGAGAGGTCCTCCAACGGGAGCACCGCCAGCCTGAGCGGAGCGGTGCCCGTTCCTGTGCCCAGCAGCACGTCCCGCACTCCACCGACGTTGAGGACAGCCAGCACGGCGCCGATCGCCACGAGCGCGGCGGCAGGGGCCAGCCAGGGCCGCCGGCGCACGTGGTATCGCCAGGCGATTCCAGAGGCGCTGCCCGTGGCGATTGCTTCGAGTGCGCTGCGGACCTCTCCCGCACTCTGGTAGCGGCGCGCGGGATTCTTCTCCAGGCTCCGCTCGATGACTGCCCGGAGCGCGACCGGCACGCGGCCGGGGAGTGGCGGCGCGGGCTGGGCCAGGATTGAGGAGAACAGTTCCGGGACGGTCCCGCCGGTGAACGGTCGGGCGCCGCTGACCAACTCGTACAGGAGCACGCCGAGCGCCCACACGTCCGTTCGTGCATCGCCCGCCTCGCCACGCACCTGCTCGGGCGCCATCGCGTACGGTGTACCAGCCACCGTTCCGGCGGGCACGAGCGAGGCGTGCGTCGACGCGTCCGCCAGGAGCGAGTCGTCCCGCCGGGCCAACCCGAAGTCGACGATCTTCAGCCGGCCGTCTGCGTCCACGATGACGTTGGCGGCCTTGAAGTCGCGGTGGACCACGCGGTGTTCGTGCGCGTACGCGAGCGCGTCGGCCGCTTGAATGCCGCAGCGCACGGCTTCGTCCAGCGGGAGTGCGCCGCCCTCGTCGAGCCGATCGCGCAGGGAACGGCCGTTGACGTACTCCATGGCGATGAACGCCGCGCTGTCGGCATCACCGACCTCGTGGATGGTGCAGATGTTCGGATGATTGAGCGCGGCGGCGTTGCGGGCCTCCCGCAGGAGCCGCGCGCTGGACGTGGCGTCGTCGGTCTCGCGGTCGATGATTTTGAGGGCGACGTGACGGTGGAGGCGCGTGTCGTAGGCGAGGAACACGACCCCCATGCCCCCGCGGCCGAGCAGGCGCTCGAGCCGGTGGGTGCCCACGATCGTGCCGGGCGCGAGGCCGCCGCCGCGTTCGACGTTCATGGGGCCTCAAAAGTGGACAGTGACCGGGATTCTATCAGCCTGAGGGTGGCAGGTACCTCGGGTGACTGACACCATCTCAATGTGGCGTCAGCCTACAGGCGGACTCTCAGAGAATCCCTCTGGAAGCCGGATCGTGCTACAGCGTTGGGCAAACCGCTGTAGCGGGCCGATTCCGGGATTGGTGCTCTCAGATCGAGCCGCCAGGGGCATGGCTCGCACGGCGAGCCTCGCAGAGCCCGGCGTGGGGTGATGCGTGCCCACGAGGGGGGAACGGGGGTTCTGGGGCGCAACCCCCGGCTATGAATGGGACCAGAGATCCGACAGATCCAGCTCGATGGCGGCGAACGGTTCCACCCGCACGGTGGCGGCTCCCATGTGCGTGCCGAGCAGTGTCCACCGCCCCGAGTCGAGCGCGAACACCTCCAGCGTCTCGTTGGCTGGATTCACGAGCCAGGCGTGCGCCACACCTTCCCGCGCATAGACAGCAAGTTTTCTGCCTCGATCGAGAGCCTCGCTCGAGGGCGACACCACCTCGCAGATCCAGTCCGGTGCAAGGGTCAGCGCTGCGGTATCGGGAATCGCCGGAAGCCGGTCGCGACGCCAGCCTGCGAGATCGGGGACAACAACGTCGTCGCTGAGGTGCAACTCGGGCTCATCGAGAATCCACCACCCGCCCGGCCCGCCCCGACCCCGGTCGAACGGCCCGCCGAGGTCCATGCCGAGCACGCTTGCTGCACGCGCGTGCCGGGCAGTGGGACGGGGAGTCGCGAACAGTTCAGCGCCCACGATCTCGGCGACGAGGTGGTCCGGTACCCGGACGAGGTCGTCATATGTCGCCGGTTTCTTCAGAGCGGCCGGTGCAGGCATGGGAAGAGGGTAGCATGCGGCAACCTTTCGCCTGAGCAGGGCGTCTAAAAAAGCTGGCCTCTGAATTGTCCAGGCCTGAATCAGCATCCTGATCACGCGCCCACGGAGGATCGGCAATGGACGTCTGGCGCAGTCTCGGCTCGGATCTCAGGCTGGCGGCGCGCCGTCTGCTCGAGACGCCCGGGTTCACCGTTGTCTGCATCGCGACGCTGGCCATCGGCATCGGCGGCAACATCGCGGTGTTCACGCTGATCGACCGCGTGCTGCTGAAGCCGCTGCCCGTTCCCCGGCCGCACGAGCTGTACCGCGTGGGCGAGACGGACGCCTGTTGCGTCAACGGCGGGCTCATGGACTCGTTCTCGCTGTTCTCGTACGACCTCTTCACGCACCTGCGCGACGCCGCCCCGGAGTTCAGGCAGCTCGCCGCGTTCCAGGCGAACACCAGGGCGATTACGCTCGGCCGCGGCGACGCCGACACGCCACCGGAAACGCTGACCAGCGCTTTCGTCTCGGGCAACTACTTCGAGATGTTCGGGCTGGCACCGGCGGCCGGCCGGCTCGTGCAGCCGGCCGACGATCGCGCCGGCGCGGCGCCCGCCGCGGTCATCAGTCATGTGGCGTGGCACCGCCGCTTCGGAGGCCGGCCCGGGATCGTCGGTGCAGCCGTCACGCTGAACGGGGTGCCGGCGACCATCGTCGGTGTCGCGCCGAAGGGCTTCTATGGCGAGATGCTGCGGCCGGATCCGCCCGAGATCTGGGTGCCGCTCGCCGCGGAACCGCTGCTGCAGCCCGCCGCGCGACTCCTCGAGGCCAGGCGTTCACATTGGCTCTATGCGATCGGTCGCCTGGATCCACGCACCCCGATCGAACCGCTGCAGGCGAGGCTGACCACCGCGCTGCGGACCTGGATCGAAGCGAACATGAATCTCTCGGCCGACGAACGAAGCCGGCTGCCGCAGCAGCATATCAAGGTGATCCCCGCGTCCGGGGGCGTGAACAACCTGCGCAATGCCGTGAGGCCCGCGCTGAACGTGCTGCAGGCGCTCGCCGCCGCAGTTCTGCTGATCGCGTGCGCGAACCTCGCGAGCCTCCTGCTGACGCGAGGCACGGCGAGGCGCGCCGAGACTGCCGTTCGCACGGCGCTCGGCGCCTCGCGGACGCAGCTGGTGTCGCAGTTTCTCGTCGAGAGCCTGCTGCTGGCGATCCTGGGCGGACTGGTGGGCCTGCTGGTGTCGATCGCAGGCGCCCGCGCGATCCTCGACCTGGCGTTTCGCGGCGCGCCGGGCTTCCCCGTCGATCCATGGCCATCGTCCGGCGTCGTGGCGTGGGCCGTCGCCGCGTCCCTGGTGACGGGCGTGCTGTTCGGCGCCGGCCCCGCGGTGGTCGGTTCGAAATCGTCTCCCGTCGACGCGCTGCGCGGCGCCGGCCGTTCGTCGGCGGATCGCGGCGGCCGCCTTCGTCATTCGCTGATCGTCCTGCAGGTTGCGCTGGCGCTCGTGCTGGTCACGTGCGCCGGGCTGCTGGCGCGGAGCCTCCAGAAGCTCGAGGCGCAGGACTTCGGCTTCGTCGTCGATCACCACTACGTCGTCAACCTCGCGCCCTCGTTCACGATGGTGCCCGCCGAGCGCCTGGAGGCGACGTACGCGCGGCTGCGCGAGCGACTGATGCAGATCCCCGGCGTCGTGAACGCGGCGTATTCGCTCTACGCCCCGATGTCGGGCGACAACTGGGCGACGCTGATTACGGTCGATGGACGTTCCCCGGCGGAGCGGCTCCTCGCGTCGTGGAATCGCGTGAGCCCCGGCTACTTCGAGACGATCGGCACCCCGCTCATTCGTGGCCGTGCGTTCGACGAGCGCGATGGGCCGGGCGCGCCGCTCGTCGCCATCGTCACGCAGGCGCTCGCCACCAGGTACTTCGGCGGGTCGGACCCGATTGGCCGGCGGATCGGGCCTCGACCCACCAGCGGTGCGCCGACGCGCGACTACGAGATCGTCGGGGTGGTGGGCGACGCGAAGTACCAGGACGGCCGCGGCGAGCCGTACGTCACGTACTTCCTGCCGTTTCTGCAGCAGATCGACGCGGTGCGGCGTGCGAACGAGGCCAGGGGCGTCGCCCTCGACCGGTCGCACTACGCCCAGGCGATCGAGCTGCGGACGGCCGGCGCAGCCCCCGCACTGGAAGCGGAGGTCCGGCGCGCGCTGGCCGAAGCGGATCGGCGCATCACCTTCCGTTCGCTGGTATCCATGGATGAACAGATTGCGCGCGCCTTCACACTCGAGCGGCTGGTCGCCAGGCTGACGCTCGCGTTTGGCGCGATTGCCCTGCTGCTGGCCTGCCTCGGTCTCTATGGCGTGACCGCGTATTCCGTGGCCCGGCGCACCCGCGAGATCGGCATCCGGATGGCCGTCGGCGCCTCGCGGCCTCGCGTCCTGCTGGCGATCCTGCGGGGCGCCCTCATGCAGCTCGCCATCGGCGCCGCTATCGGGCTCCCGGCCGCTCTGGCAGCCGGACGGCTGCTGCAGGAGCAGCTCTTCCAGATCACACCGCACGATCCGGCAGTCCTCGCCGGGGGGCTCGCGCTGCTGGGGGCGACGGCGCTGATGGCCGGATGGATTCCGGCGCTCCGGGCCGCCACCATGGATCCGGTCCGCGCGCTGCGCACCGACTGAGCGAACACTCTGCCCGATCCTCGTGCTCGAACTGTCAATCGAAGCACACGAATCGGTGACTGCGTTCCCCCCGAGGCAGGCTTGCGCCTCCGGCTGTCGAACAGACGAACAGCCGGTCGCGGGACACGACGGGAGGAATCGGCGCTCGTCTTAGAAACGCTCGTCGCTACTGCTCGTCGCGAACGTCGACGCGCGTGGCGACCAGCTGATTCTTGTCGTTCGTCTTGCCCAGGCAGATGACGCGACGCCCTTCCTTCACTTCCTCGAGCTTCGACGGTTTGTTCCGGAACGTGAAGGCGGTCTTGTCGGTGTAAAGGACTTCCCGCTGGTTGGTCTTGGCTTTGAGCGTCACCGTGATGACCATGGTCTTCGTGTCGACCATGTGGACGATGCCTTCCACGCGCTCTTCCTTCGCTTCGGCGCCCTTGTCCTGCCGGGCACCTGCAGGACCAGCGATGAACAGCGCCAGGAAGATCCCCAGACAGAGCTCCAGAGCGAACGCACGGCGACTCATAGAAGCCTCCTTATTGGCCAGGCACATACTTGGGTCCGACGGCGGGGTAAACCATACATCGAACCTCTGCTGTAGGGGAAGGCGCTACTTGCTCGGGGATCCGGCGTCTGCACTGAGGGGCGGGCGACGGTGCCTGTGCCCTGGAAAAGAAGTCCGGTAATCTGTATCGGCCCGCGAGGCGTCGCATCCATGACCGGCGGCCGGACAGGCTGAGGGTTCGACGCATCGCGCAGCGGCTGCGAGCGTCGGGACGCTGAGGAGACGCTTCCATGAAACCCAGACCCGTTGTGATCTGTTTGGTCCTTGCCATGACCTTCGTGGTGGAAGCGCGCCGGCAGACCAGTCCGGCCGTGCCCGGCGCGTTCGACCGGGCGCAGTACGAGATTCCGCACCAGAAGTTCGTCCTGCCCAACGGCCTGACGCTGCTCGTGCACGAGGATCATTCAGTCCCGATCGTCGCGGTGAATCTCTGGTATCACGTCGGCTCCCGCAACGAGCGGCCGGGCAAGACCGGGTTCGCGCACCTGTTCGAGCACTTCTTCTTCAACGGCAGCCAGAACTATCCGCACGGCTTCCGGGAGGCGATGGACGACCTGGGTGCGAACAATCGCAACGGCACCACCAACGGCGACCGCACGAACTTCTTCGAGGACGTGCCCGTGCCGGCGCTGGAGCGCACGCTGTACCTCGAGGCGGACCGGATGGGATTCCTGGCGGGCCACATCTCGAAGGAGATGCTCGAGCGCGAGCGGGGCGTCGTGAAGAACGAGAAGCGCCAGGGAGAGAATCAGCCCTACGGACGCGTCTTCGGCGAGATGGTCCCGATGATCTATCCCGCCGGTCACCCCTACAGCTGGAGCACGATCGGCAGCATGGACGATCTGGATGCGGCCTCGCTCGAAGACGTGACCGAGTGGTACCGGACGTACTACGGACCGAACAACTGCGTGCTGTCGATCGCTGGCGACGTGACCGCGGAGCGCGCGCTCGCGCTGGTCAGGAAGTATTTCGACGGTATTCCGCCGGGTCCGCCACTGCGGCGCGCCGAGACCTGGGTGCCGCGGTTCGATCGCCACTTGCGCGACACCATGCAGGACCGCGTACCCCAGCCGCGTCTCTACCGCGTGTACCGCGCCCCGGCCTGGCGCGACCGCGAGCTCCAGCACCTCGATCTCGTCGGGAATGTGCTGACCGGCTCACGCAGCGGCCGCCTGATGCGTCGGCTCGTCTACGAGAAGGAGCTGGCGACCAGCGTGTCAGCGGGCGTGTGGGCCAAGGAGCTGTCGGGCGACTTCCTGGTGACCGTGACCGTGAAACCCGGCGTCGATCCGGCCGTCGTCGAGCGCGAGCTCGACGCCGTCATCGGCGAGTTCGTCGAAAAGGGGCCGACGGCCGAGGAGCTGCAGCGTGCGCAGAGCCGGACGCTGGCGGATTTCGTTCGCGGCCGCGAGCGGCTGGGCGGGTTCGGCGGCCGCTCCGACATCCTTGCCGAAAGCATGACGTACGACGGCCGGCCGGAAGGCTACCTGGACCGCCTTCAGACCATGGCGACGGCGACGCCGGCCGACGTCACGAGGGCCGCGAAAGCCTGGCTCGACACCTTTCACTACACGATGGTGGTCACACCGTTTCCATCGCTGTCGCCCGGCACGACGACGGTGGACCGCAAGGTCCTGCCGCCGCTCGGCGATGCACCGGACGTCGGGTTTCCCGCGGTTCAGCGCGCGAAGCTGTCCAACGGCATGCAGATACTTCTGCTCGAGCGGCACACGACGCCGCTGGTCAACTTCGCGCTCGCTGTCGACGCGGGCTTCGCGGCCGATGATCCGGAGAAAGCGGGCGCGGCCTCGCTGGCGCTCGATCTGATGGACGACGGCACGACGACGCGGGATACGTTCCGCATCGCCGACCAGCTCGACGCGCTGGGAGCGCGGCTCAGTACGGGCAGCTCGCTCGACCTGTCCTTCGTGCGGCTCCAGGCTCTCCCGAAGAACCTCCGTCCCTCCCTGGAGCTGATGGCGGATGTGGTCCTGCATCCCGCCTTCCCGCAGGACATGGTGGACCTCGGCAGGCAGCGACGTCTCGCGCAGATTGCGCAGGAGAAGGCCCAGCCCGTTGCGGCGGCGCTCCGGGTCGTTCCGGCCCTGATCTATGGCGACAGTCACGCCTACGGCAAGCCGCTCACCGGATCCGGCCACGAGCGGACCGTGCAGGCGCTCACGCGGGCAGATCTGGTCGCGTGGCACCGCGGCTGGTTCCACCCGAACCGCAGCACGATGATCGTGACCGGCGACACCACGCTCGCGCAGGTCGTCCCGGAGCTCGAGCGCGCCTTCGGCGCCTGGCAGGCGGGTGATCCGCCGAAGAAGGATCTGGCGCCCGTGACGCAGGCGCACCGTGGAACGGTGTATGTCATCGACAAGCCCGAGGCACAGCAGTCGGTGATCGTCGCGGCGCATGTCAGCGAGCGAGGCGGCGTGGCGGAGGATCTCGCGATCGAGACCGTCATGCGCAATTTCGGCGGGATGTCGACCTCACGCCTCAACCGCAACCTCCGGCTCGACAAGCACTGGAGTTACGGTGCCTCGGGGATCCTGCCGGATGCACGCGGCCAGCGCCCCTTCATCGTGGTCGCTCCCGTGCAGACCGACAAGACGAAGGAATCGATGATCGAGGTCGCGAACGAGGTCCGCGGCATCGCCGGGGACCGCCCGATCCGGGCCGAGGAGTTTGCCAGCATCATGCGAACGCAGACGCTGGGCCTGCCCGGCCGGTTCGAGACGCTCGGCGCGCTGGAGTCCGCGGCGGTGTATCTCGTCAATTCCGGCGTCGCCGACGACTACTTCGCGACCTACGCCAGCCGCGTCCGGGCGCTGACGGAACAGGATCTGGCAGCGGCGGCGCAGAAGTTCATCCGCCCCGCCGAGGTGATCTGGATCATCGTGGGCGACCTTCAGAAGATCGAGAGCGGGATCCGCGAGTTGAACTACGGCGAAGTCGTGCGGCTCGATGCCGACGGCCGTCGGCGGACGGAGTGAGCGACCGCCCGGACCTCCAAAAACCTGGAACTCTCTTCAGTCGCGCGATGTTTCACGGCCGGGCCACGGACTGAGCAGCGCAAGCTGTGACGTGGCGGCGGGATCGAAGTGCTCGACGAGCCAGACGTCGGAGTGCGAGGCATACACAGCACAGACGAAGCGGCGGCCGTCGGGGAACATCGCGACGCTGCCAACCTCTTCGAATGGCAACGACACCAGGACCGTCGGGGGTCCGCCGCCCGCCGGCAGGCTCAGGATCTTCGCTTTCGTAAGGGTTTCGCCGGTGCTGACCGATACCCCCCGGATCGCGGCCCTGATCCCATCGATGGCCAGAATCGACGTGCCGTCGGGAGACCATCCGATCGGCCATGGGTTGGAATCTGACGGGCTGACGGCCTTGTGGATCAGTGCCTGGCGGTCGCTCGAGGGTTCGACGATCCAGACGCCCGGGTCGGGCGGACGGTTCCAGCTGAGCGCGATCGTTTCGCCATCGGGCGAGTACACGGGGGAGGCTGCCCAGCCCACCGAGCTGTCCCCGATCAGGTGGTGTTCCTGCCCGGTCACGGGCTCCAGGACGTAGAAGTTCCGGTTGCCGGCTTGCTGGTAGAGGATGCGATCGCCGGGCGACCACGTGAGGTCGAACGTCGTGTCGCTCATGTCGCCGCTGGAAACCGGACGCGGCGGGCCGCCGTCGGCGCTCACCATCCAGACCCGAGCCTTGCCTCCTCTCGTCGAGGCGAACGCCACCGATCGTCCGTCTTTCGACCAGACCCCTCCGACGCTGAACGCATCGAGAAACGTGAGTTGGGTCGGCGCTCCCCCCGCCGTCGGAATCGTGTAGAGCTCGGCGCGCGACTCGTAGCCCATATTGAAGACGATCCACTGGCCGTCAGGCGAAACGCGCGGCCGTTCGACGAGCGACGTGCCCTGGGTCAGCTGCCTGTTTGTGGCCAGCCCCGTTGCGGCGTCTGCCTCCACGATCCACAGGTTGGAATGGTACGGCGATCGCGCGTACACCAGGCGGGCGCCATCGGCGGACAGCGCAAAGGCGCCGTCCGTGTCGAGGCCGCTGAGCAGTGGTCCGTCCCCTTCCGCACCAGCATCGGGGTCGGAATCCGCCGGTGCCTTGTAGATCGAGACCGTCTGATTGACGAGCCGGGAATAATAGATATCGTTGCCCGACGGGCTCCATCGTGCCGCCCGAATCTCGCTGTCCGCGGTCAAGACCTTGTTCTGGCCCGTTCCGTCAGGCCGAATCGTCCAGATGGCGGGGCGCCGCTGCTCATCGTTGGCGACGAACAGGAGCCGGCCGGCGGCGGCCGACCAGTCCAGGTCCCAGATCCATCCGTTGATTCCAGCCAGATTCAGCGTTCCGAGTTCAGCACCCAGTCTGTCGACGATTCGTAACTTGCGGGCCTGGAACCACGCGATCGCGATCGCGGACGAGTCCGGCGACCAGCACGCCACGAAGGGGCCTCTGGCAATCCGCCGGACGGCTCCCGACCGCGGCGCGATGTACATGCCGTCGCGCCCTTCGCCCCGCGCCCAGAACAGAAGCTCGGCCCCGTCCGGCGACCAGCGCAGCCACCCGGCTTCCGGCGCGCTGAACACGGTGGTGGATGGTCCGCCAGCCAGCGCGCGCGTCATCACCCGTCGCTGGGGCTCAGTGGACACGTACGCGATGCGCTCGCCATCGGGCGAGACCGTGGGCGTGACTTCCTTCCCCGTAAACGTGAGCTGCCGGTGAACCGGCGTCGTCGGCGCCGCCGCGCGCTGATGTCGGCCTCGCCCCAGGACAGCGAACGCAAGTGCGCCAATGATGAGCAGCGCGGCTGCAGCGATTCCGAAGGCTCGAACCGGACTGAGGCTGCCGCCCGCCCATACCGGAAGCGTACGTGACGCGGTGCCGGTCATCGACGATTCCGGGTCGCCCCCCGTTCGAGGGTTCGCCCTACTCGCGGTGGCGGGGTGTGCCTCGTTGGCCCGCTCGACGACGGGTGCAACGAACCGGTAACCAACCTTCGGGACAGTCTCGATGTACCGCTCGTCGGCACTCTCCCGAAGAGCCTTTCTCAGGACCGAGATGCCGCGGTTGAGGTTGCTCTCCTCGACGAAGCTGTTCCCCCAGACCTCCTTCATCAACTGCTCTTTGCTGACCAGGTGTCCCGCTCGCTGAACGAGCACGCGGAGGAGCTCGAAGACCTTGGGTGTGAGGGGAACGGGCTGCCCGTGACGGAGCAGACGGTGCTCCGCGAGGTCCAGAGAGAAGACGCCGAACTCGTACGCCGGCGGCGTTTGCCGGTCCATGCCTGTCCTGCGGGCGCTGGCGAGATTTTGGAGCTAATTGAGGGCTTTCTGCAAGGACTTGCGCGACGCCCGCGGAGTAATACAAACCGGGGCAGGTGCGCAGATCAAGGAGGAAGCCATGACTAGGGTCTCGGGACGCATGACGGGACTTGCGGCTCACCTTCCACCGGTCACCGACCCCCACGCTCTGCGGGTGGCGCGCCCGCTGTGGGCTCTGGTGGCGTCGGCCGTGGTCCTGGGAGCAGGGGCGGCTGGAGGAGTGGCGCCTCAACCCAGTTGCCTCGTCAGCCTCGCGTCCGGCGATGTTCAGGGGCAGGACCTCGGCGCAACGTGCGCGTTCCTCGGGATTCCTTATGCGGCGTCGACAGCCGGAAGTGACCGGTGGCGACCGCCGCAGCCCGCGCCGCCCTGGACGCCAGCGATCTTCAACGCGACCACGGCGGTCAACTGCGCATCGATTTCGTTCTTCACTCCGGGCGGATCTATTGCCGGCAGCGAGGACTGCCTGCGCGTCAACGTGTGGGTACGCGAGGCTCCCCTCGGCAGCCCTGCACCCGTCATCGTGTGGCTGCACACCGGCGCGTTCACAGGGGGGTCTGCGAACTTCGCTGGCAGCAACGGACGCAAACTCGTCGAGGAGACAGGGGTGATCGTCGTGGCGCCAAACTACCGGCTGGGCCCCTTCGGCTTCCTGGCACACTCCGCGCTGGCCGCAGAGGATCCGCTTGGCACCTCCGGCAACTACGGCCTTCGGGATCAGCAGGCCGCGCTTCGCTGGGTGCGCGACAACATCGCCCGCTTCGGCGGCGACCCCGGCAACGTGACACTCGCCGGGACGTCGGCGGGAGGCCAGAGCACCGGGTTGCATCTGGTGTCGCCCGCTGGCGACGGCCTCTTTCACAAGGCCGCCATTCAGAGTGCATACCCGACCAGCCGGTGGAGGAGCGCAGGCGAGGGCGCGATGCAGGGAGATGCGTTTGCCGCAGCGCTGGGCTGCACCGATCCTGCAGAAGTGGTGGCGTGCATGCGGGCGGCCTCCCAGGAGAGCGTGCTCAGGGCGCTCCCGGTGGCCACCCAGCAGGTGATCGAGCCGGCCGGCAGGACGTTCTGGGAACCGGTAGTGGACGGCGTGATCATCCCGCACCAGCCACGCCTGCTGTACGAGGCTGGCGCGTTCCATCGCGTCCCGACCATCATCGGCTTCAACCGCGACGAAGGTTGGGGAGCGTTCATCATGCGCAGCTTTACCTCGGGCGTGAGCCTGGAGGACTTCGAGGCCTGGGTGTCGAACGAGTTCGGGCCATCCGCCGGAGGCGTGCTCGGCCTCTATCCTGCCTCGAGCTTTGCGTCGCCGATGGAAGCCATGGCGGGCGTCGTGGGGGATGCGCAGTTCGTCTGCGAGGCGCGTCGGCTCGCGCGCCTGATCGAACGTACCGGCGCGCCCGTCTTCCTCTACTCCTATGAGTACGAGATCGACGCGCTCTCCGTCGATCACGTGATCCATGGGGTCGAGTCGAACATCCTCTTTGGCAACAACTACCAGCCGCCGGCGTTCCCGAGCTACCCGCTCGACGACGCCGACCTGGCGCTGCACTCGTCCATGGCCGGATACTGGACGCGCTTCGCCGCGAGCGGGAATCCCAACATGGCCGACGACACCGTCGTCCGCTGGCCGGCGTTCAAGCATCCGACCGGCCCTGGCCGGGGCGCCGACAGGTACTTGCTTCTCGACACGGCCACCCGGGAAGCCCAGCGCCCGCGGGAGGCCCAGTGCGATTTCTTCGAACCGCTGTTCCTCAAGTCGATTCTCGGCGGAACGGCGGCCTGGCAATGACCTAGGATTAAGCGTGTCTACCGGAATGCGTGCGGCGACGTCGTCGATCCGGCTCGAGGGGCCGTCGTCGCTCGCGCCTGGCACATCCGCCCGCTACCGCGGGACTGTGTCCTCTGGCGGCGGAACGGCCCGCGATGTGACGAATCAGTCGACAATCGTTGCGCGTGCGCCGTGGTCAAGCATGCCGGTCTTGAACGTGGCCGAAGCTGGGCTCGTTACCGGCGGCGCTCCGGGCGAAGCGGACCTCATCGCCTGTGGTGGACTCGTCCGTGCTCAGCGGCTACTTCTCGGTCTACCCGATGGAACGATGTGACGATGACACGATGATTGCCTGAAGAAAACAACCCATCGTACCTTCGTACCATCGTGAGCATCGTGCTGACCGTCGGTACGTGCATGCGCGACTCAAGTGAGTTCCGCGGTAAGACAGAGCCCAGCGTGTCTCGCGCGATCGTCCCTCGGAGAGCCTGGCTCGCCGACACCACGCCTGCTCCGTCGATTGAACTCGAAAAGGGTCGTTCGGGCCATACCGGTGGCTTCACTCCTGCCGCAGCGCTTCGACGGGATCCGTGAGCGTCGCGCGCCGGGCAGGCACGTAACACGCAAGTGCCGCGACGGCGCAGAGCCCGGCGACGACGACGGCGAATGTCAGCGGATCGGTCGGCGTGACTCCGAAGAGCAGGCTCTCGAGCGTTCGCGTCACGCCGAGGGCCCCCAGGAGACCGACGGCGACGCCGGCGGTCGTCGTGGCCAGCCCCTGGGCGAGGATCATCCGGCGGACATCGCCAGGGGTCGCCCCGAGCGCGATCCTGACGCCAATCTCCCTCCGGCGACGCGTGACGTTGTAGGCCATCACGCCGTAGACGCCCGCCACGGCGAGCACCAGCGCCGTGCCCGCGAACGACGCGACGAGCGTCAGGTTGAAGTACCGCGAGCCGAGCGCCGCGGAGTAGATTTGCGTGAACGTCCGGAAGCGCGGCGGGACGTCCGGCGCGACCTCCCGCAGGACGCCTCGAGCGGCGCCAATCACGGCGCGCGGGTCCGCAGCCGATCGGATCACGACGGTGGCCGAGAACCTGGGCCGTTGCAGCAGATCAACGTACACCGTCGGACGCGGCGGCTGCTCGGGGCCGTACTCACGGGTGTCACCGACGATTCCCACGATCGTGAGCGGCCGCAGGTCGCCGTCCATGTTGCCGAACTCGATCGTGCGGCCGATGGGGTCGCCGCCCGGCCACTGTGTGCGCGCAAGTGACTCGCTGATCACGGCGACGTGCGGGGCGCCAGGCCCGTCACGATCGTCGAACACGCGGCCGCGAATGAGAGGAATCCCGAGCGCGCGAAAGTACGCCGACGACACCGCACAGTAATCCGCGGTGCCGAGCCGCTCTTTCTGCTGGAACAGGGTCCGGAGGTCGTCCATCGTCTCTGGCGCCTCACCAGGCGAGAGCATCGCGAAGAGACCATCGGGCAAGCCGCCGTCCATCGGCACCGCGCTCGCCGCGGCGACGTCGTCGACCCCGGGAATCCCGCGAATGCGATCGAAGACGTCCGAATAGAACACCGACAACCGCGCCTTGACGGCAGGATCCTCCGAATAGGGCAGCGCGAGATCCATCGCGACCAGTCCCTCTGTTCGGAACCCCGGATCCACCGACAACACGCGCTGGAGGCTGCGGCCGAGGAGGGCGGCCCCGACCAGCAACACGACGGTGATGGCCATTTGAGCCGCCACGATGATCCGGCCAGCCCGAACACCTGTTCCCCCCGCTTCGCCACGCGCGTCGACCAGCGTGGCCCGGGGATCGCGGCGGATCGCCCTCGCGGCCGTGACAAGGCCAAGGGCCAGCGCCACCACCGCCGACAGGGCGACCGCGAAGACGAGCACCGGCCGGTTGATCGAGACGTCGCTCAGCCGCGGAAGATTGGACGGCGCCAGCCAGAGCAGGGCACTCGTCCCGAGAAGCGCGACCAGGAGGCCACCCAGCCCGCTCACCGTCAGAAGCACGAGCGCCTCGGCGACGAACTGGCGGATCAGCCGGGCGGGTCCGGCACCGAGCGCGTGTCGGAGGGCGATTTCCCGCTGGCGCGCGGCGGCCTGCGCGAGCAGGAGGTTCGTGACGTTCGCGCAGGCGACCAGCAGGAGGAAGAAGACGGCGACGAGGAGGATGTACAGCGTCGAGCTGACGCGGCCTGTGAGCGAGGTGCGAAGGGGGACGGCCGCCGCGTCGGTGAGCAGGTAAGACCCCTGCTCGTGAGCCTGGCGCACGATATCCCTGGCGATGGCGCTCAGGTCGGCGGCCGCCTGTTCTTCGCTCACGCCGTCCCGAAGGCGACCGATCGCGTAGTAATTGTGTGCCGTCCGGCTCCTGTTCTCCCGGTCGAGCTCGACCGGCACCCACAGGTCGGCGTGCGCCGGGAACTGGAAGCCGCGTGGCATGACGCCCACGATCTGGTGCGTCCGATTCCGTATGCGCAGCCGAAGGGCCGACAGCGACCTCGAGGACTCGAGCGACCGGACCCAGTAGCCGTGGCTGACGACAACGGTGGGAGCCGCGCCGAGGCGTGCGTCGTCGGGCCCGAACGAGCGGCCCAGCGTGGGCTGGACGCCGAGGACTTCGAAGAACTGCCGGTTCACCGCGGCGACCGTCTCGCGGGTCGGTTCGCCCTCACCGCCGACCGACGTCACGCCCGCTGCGTACTTGGCCATCGCGCTGAACGTCCGGTTGCGTTCGCGAAAATCGGTGAAGTTCGGGTCGGCGAGCCGCGCGTAGCTGCCGCGATCGTTGACTTCCCACAGCGCCATCAGGCGGTGCGGCGACGGGTAGGGGAGCGGACGAAGGAGCACGCCATGGACGACGCTGAAGACGGCAGTCGTGGCGCCGATGGCCAGGGCCAGCGTGAACGCCGCGATGAAGGTGACGCCCGGGCTTCTGAGCAGCACGCGCACGGCATGGCGGAGATCGAACAACAGGGACGTCATGAGAGTCTCTCTGATCGGTCCTTGGACGGAGTCGGAGGTCCAGGGGTTGCCGGGTCTCCGGGCTCGCGCGCTGATCCGCGCACGAGCCAGAGCGCACGGCCTGCCATCGATCCGTCATCCCGGCGTGGCAGCGGTTGGAGACCAGGTCCAGCGGCAGTTCGAGCCGCCGCAGCATGGCGACCGGGGAGAACAGCTTTCGCCCGCGCCGCCGCGAGTTCGATGGCAGGCGGCAATCCGCCGAGCCGCGTGCAGACCTCGGCGATGGCGCCAACGTGCTCGTCGCCGAGACTCGCCAGGGCCGGGCACACCGCTCGCGCGCGGTCCAGGAACAATGCCGTTGCCGCAAACCGCTCGAGATCGGATCCGACATCGAGGAGTGTTCCGCTCAGGATGCCTGCGTGCGCGAGGGCGTCCTGGAGGAGGCGCGTCGTCGGCCCCGGGCCTCTGGTGCGGTGGCGCTCGAGTTCTTGGGCCGATTTCCTTTCGGTGAACTGTTGATCAGCCGCGCATGCGAACGCCGGGCAGCAGGCTGACATCGGCCTACCTGACGGCGCACCGGTTCGCACCGGCTTCGATGCGTGAGGCCCGCGATTCCGAGTGAGCACCCTCGGCTGCCAGACGGGCGCTGGGGAGCGTCTCGTTCATCTGTGCCCAGGCCAGGAGTCCGGACAGCGCCGTCAGAATTCCCGCGATGTGCACCGCCCACACGAGGCCGAGCACGGCAGCGACCACACCAGCCATCAGTGCGCCCACGGCGTAGCCGAGGTCGCGCCAGAATCGATAGACCCCGACCGACGTGGCGCGCCATGCCGGGTGAGCGACATCGCCGACCGCCGCGAGCAGGGCGGGATACACCATCGCCGTGCCGAGGCCCAGCAACACCGAGCCGACGAGACCGGACAGCAGAGGGGCAGCCAGCCCCAGCCCGATGACGGCGTGGCCAGCGGCCTGAACGAGCATGCCCCACACGATGAGCGGCTTCCGTCCAACGCGATCGGCCAGGGATCCGGTGACGAGTTGACCGGCTCCCCAGATCGCCGGGTAGACCGCCTTGATCAGTCCGACTCCTTCCAGGCTCACGCCGTTTGCGATGAACAGCAGCGGGAAGACGCCCCACGACATGCCGTCGTTCAGGTTGTTGACGAGCCCTGCCTGCGATGCGGAGAAGAGCGTCCTGTTCCGCCAGCTCGTTTCGGCGACGACATGGGCCATCGAAGGCCGGTCGATCGGCTCGGATGCCGGGTGGGCCGAGGCTTCCAGCCTGGCATGACCGCGCGTGTCACGGACGAGGCAGACCGAGAGCACGAGACCCAGGGCTGAGTAGACGATGCCGAAATAGAACGGCTCGGGCCGCAGTCCGTACCGCGCGGCCACGTAGCCGGTGGCCAGCGCCGTCAGACCGAGCGCGCCGTAGCCCGCAGCTTCGTTCAACCCCATCGCAAAGCCGCGCCGGCCAGGGCCCACGAGATCGATCTTCATGTTCACGGTCATCGACCACGCGAGCCCCTGACTGACGCCAAGGAGCACATTTGCGCCGACAATCCATGCCCACGAGGGTCCGTACGCGAGCATGAACGGCACCGGCAGGCCGATCACCCAGCCTGCCACCAGCACCGTCTTCCTCGTGTACCGATCGGCGAGCAGGCCGGACACGAGGTTGACGCAGGCTTTGATCAGCCCGAACGTGATGATGAACGAGAAGACGACGACTTCCGAGCCGATGCCGAACTCGTGGGTGCCGATGAGCGGCACGACCGTTCGCTCGAGCCCCACCATGCCGCCGACGAAGGCATTGACCAGGACGAGCAGCGAAAACTGCGGGAGGTTCTCCCGGAGGCCGAGTCGCAGAGGACCGGTCGTGGCGTCCATCGGCGGTCACGACCTGGGTGCGAGGACGTTCACGCCGCGGACGCCGTACTTGCGCGCGACACGCTCCTTCGACGTGCCGCCAAAAGGATCGAAATACTCCGTGATGCGAGCGGATCTGCAACCGACCGACTCCAGCACGAACACGAGCTCAGCCTCCGGCAGAGCGCCGGCAATTCAACCAGTCCAGAGATCGACGGGACATGTGACGGCCATGCGACTTCCTTTCAGCGTGCCGACGTTGCTGCCGATCGTGGAGAGCGCGAGTCACCCAGTGTGCCCGGCTCCGTTCCCTGCGACACCGGGAGTCCGGCAGACCGCCATTCCGGAAACCCGCCGGCCAGCCGGCGCACGCGGCGACCGTTGGCACGCAGAATCTCGACCGCCCGGTCGGCATAGATGCAATAGGGTCCGCGGCAATACGCCACGTAATCCCGGCTCCTGGTGAGTTCCGCCAGGCGTCGCTGCAGATCGTCGACCGGCATCGACAGTGCCCCCGGGATGTGTCCAGCGATGTACTCGCGTGCCGGCCGTGTGTCGAGAATGACGACCTGCTTCGAACGGGCGCGCGTCAGGAGCTCGTCCATCGCCACCGGCTCCGCATCGGCGCGATGTCGAAAGTGCTCCTGCACCAGTCGGTCGAGCTCCGCCAGACGTCGTTCCGCCACCGATCGAATGACTTTTGAGAGGTCGAACACCTCCGGGTCCGCGAGCCGGTAGTGCACGAACACGCCGTCCTTCCGACTGTCGACGAGGGCGGCCTGCCGGAGCGCCTGCAGGTGCTGGGACGCGTTCGCCACGGAGACACCGAGCTCGGTCGCCAGCGAATCGACCGTCCGCTC
>DASPFV010000151.1:0-2449 GCA_035620975.1 Vicinamibacterales bacterium | reverse complement strand
CACCTGCGAACGCTCGCACACCGGTTTCGCGGTGTGAAGCCGCCACGATTTCCCACGCTGTTCGAGGCGCTTGTCAATGCCGTCGCCTGTCAACAGTTGTCCCTCGTGGTCGGGCTGGAGCTGCTCAACCGCCTCGCGGTCAAGTGCGATGTGAAGCGCAAGACAGGAGACGGCGGCGAGCACTACGCTTTTCCCGCTCCGGGCGATCTCGCGCGTCTATCGCCAGCCACGTATCGGGCGATTGGTTTCAGCCGGCAGAAAGCTCGAGCACTTCGGACGCTGGCTGTGGGTGTCGAACGCCGTGAAATCGATCTCGACCGGCTGACGAGCGTTGACGACATTGAGGTGACGTCGAAACTGCGCCAGTTGCGGGGCGTGGGGCGATGGACGGCCGAGTACGTGTTGCTGCGAGGACTTGGCCGGCTGCACGTGTTCCCGGGAGACGATGTCGGTGCTCAGAAGAGCCTGGCTCGCTGGCTCGGTCGTTCATCGCCGCTGGACTACGCTGGCGTACAAAGGGCGACGCAGGCATGGCGCCCGTATGCCGGACTCGTGTATTTCCACCCGCTGCTCGAGGGCTTGTCTCGATCGGGCGATCTGGAACTTGCGGTGTGATTATGACGGGCTGCCTATGTTCGGGTCGGCCGCCTTGCGAGGTCCATCATGTCAGAAACACCGAACGAAGCGCCCCAGCGGCGGCCACACTCGAAGCCTGCAGCGGGGCCCTATCTCGAGCTCGATCTCGGGCGAGAACTCGAGGAGCTCCACCGTGAACCTGAGTGGAAGACCGGCCACAACGCAAAGACCCTTCTGAAGTTCGACAACCTGCGAGTCGTGTTGGCCGCGCTCAAGGCGGGCTCGAGCATTCCGCCGCATCAGACCGAAGGACGGATTTCGATTCACACGCTGCAGGGTCGCATCCAAGTACGGGCAGAAGGACGCACGTTCAACCTGCCTGCGGGAGGATTGCTCGCTCTGGACCAGGGGCTTCGGCATGACGTCGAGGCGCTCGAGGACAGCGCGTTTCTCCTGACCATCGCCTGGCCCGGCGGAGACGGGAATCGAGACATGTGAACAGCCGGAGACGGGCAGTAAAGATGTGCTTCGTAGAGAAACGAAAGATTGCCTCGTGAGACCGACTCGGCCAGAGAGCGTGGAGCGGAACGATGCCAATTCAGATCGGACAGACACCGGGAAGCGATTTCGATGAACCGCTTGGGTTGTTGAGTGACTGCCATCGCCGGATCGAGCACTTCCTTCATGTTCTGGTTGTCGTGGACGCCGAAGCCGCTGGCGGGCCGCTGACGTTGGCACACCGCAGCGCGCTCGAAGCATCGCTGAGATACTTCGCCATCGCCGCGCCGAAGCACACGGCCGATGAAGAGCAGAGCCTGTTCCCTCGACTGCGGGACAGCACCGATCCGGCCGCTGTCGCGGCGATGATCCTGGTGGCTCGTTTGGAGCGCGATCACGATGAGGCCGACGGCGATCATGCGGCGGTCGCTGTGCTTGCGCAGCGTTGGCTCGCGGAGGACTGTCTGTCACCTTCCGAGGCCAGAGAATTGCGTGAACGGCTGGCTCGGTTGCAGGTCCTGTATCAACGGCATATCAGGGTCGAAGATCAGGAGCTGTTTCCCGCGGCGGCACGCGTCCTGGACAGTGAGCAACTGCGTCAGATCGGTCGTGAAATGGCGGCCCGGAGACAGATTCGTTCCGACATTCCACTGGACTGAGAGGCTCGCCAACGGCGGTTCAGGGGACCTACGCGAGCACCGCCTCACTCTCCTCCGCGAGCTCGTACCTCGACGTGATGGCCGCCACGACGAGTGACAGCGCGTTCGCCGACTTCGATTGAACATATGCCCGTTCGTGATCTCTCAGCTCGCGCGCGAGAGCGTGGTCTCCGAAGACGTCGGAGATCCAGCGTGAGAAGTCACCTCGGCGGAGGTATCCGTCGGCATCTCCCAATGCGAGGTTCTCCAGCACGGCGACGAACTCCCGGAGCGTGTGTGCGCGAACTGCCGTCGTCGCGCGGCCTTCGCGAAACACGAACGCACGGTTATCAGTAATTGGAACGTCGACGTACTTCTGACGATGGCGGACGTGTGGCGTCAGACGCTCGCCGATGGTGAATGGCAACAGCTCGGAGCTTGCTTCGGCGGTGACCGGTAAGGCCACAGCCTGGTCAAGGCGAAGGCTGGGCAGCACGTCCCAGTCAGAAGGACTCACGTGCTGACACGCATGACAATGCTGCCGGAGAGCCTCGAGCTCCTTTCGATTCGACTCCCTCGTGACCAGGATCACTTCTGTTGCAGCGACAAGCGTCTGCGGCAACTGGGATGGCCAGTAGGTCACCACAATGTAGCCGTTGAAGTCGAGATCCAGCAGACGGTGCTTCACAGCATCACGCAGGAAGTAGTGTCCTTCGTCCACGACGATCCGATGAGGC
>DASPFV010000150.1:0-25674 GCA_035620975.1 Vicinamibacterales bacterium | reverse complement strand
GAGCCACGGGCGCGGCGCGGGGCGGAGGGGGTCCCCGCGAGCGCCCGTGGAAGGGGGTCCGGGGGACGAAGGCGGGGCGGGGTGGGGAGCGAACGAGCGAGAGCGAGTGAGCCACGGGCGCGGCGCGGGGCGGAGGGGGTCCCCGCGAGCGCCCGTGTAAGGGGGTCCGGGGGACGAAGTCCCCCGGTAATCAATGGACCGAGAGTTGCTGATTGAAATCGGGGTCGAGGAGCTGCCTGCGTCCTGGCTGCCGGCGCTCACCCGGCAGCTTCGCGAGCGGGTGGAAGCCCGCCTCGTCGAGTACCGGATTGCGCCCGGGGCTCCTGTCGAGAGCTTCGCGACGCCGCGGCGCCTCACGGCTCGTGTGGCCGGGATCGCCGACCGCCAGGAGGATCTCGACGAGACGATCACGGGGCCGCCCGTTTCCGCTGCGCTCGGTTCGGACGGAGCCCCGACAGCAGCCGCGCTGGGCTTCGCGAAGAAACAGGGGGTGTCGTTCGCGGAGCTCACGCGCGTCGAGACCCCGCGCGGGACGTATCTCGCCGTGCAGAAGCGGCAGCGAGGCCGGAGCGCCGTCGATACGCTGCCCGACATCCTCACCGGCGTGCTGCGCGACCTCGCGTTCCCGAAGCAGATGCACTGGGACGCGCAGCTCGACGACGGCCGTGGCGAGCTGCTGTTCGGCCGGCCGGTCCGCTGGCTGCTGTTCCTCTATGGCGGGCGCGTCGTTCCCTTCAGCATCGGGCGGCTGCCCGTGGCCGCGGGAGGGCAGGTCCAGGATGTCGAGTCGGGCGCGCTGACGTACGGGCACCGGTTCCTCGCGACGAGCGGCCGGGCGGGCCGGTCGATCAAGGTCCGCAGCTTCGACGAATACCAGGCGAAGCTGGCCGAGCACTTCGTCGTGATCGACCACGACGAGCGGCGCGATCGGATCGCGCGCGAGCTCGAGGGGCACGCGCGGCGGCTGGGCGGCCGCGTGCAGCTCAAGGAGCACGCGTCGCTCATCGAAGAGGTGGCCGACCTCGTCGAGTACCCGGGAGTGGTCGCCGGTTTCTACGATCGCGCGTTCCTGTCGCTTCCCGTCGAGGTCCTTTCGACGACGCTCGTGCACCATCAGCACTGGTTCCCGGTCGTCACCGACCAGGGTGAGCTCAAGGAGGCGTTCCTCGCGGTCGTCAACACGAGGCCGGCCGACGAGCGTGTCATCGCGAAGAATGCGGAACGGGTGGTGGCGGCCCGCCTGCGCGACGCGAGCTTCTTCTGGACCTCGGACCGCAGGGCGACGCTGGAGTCGCGGCTCGACCGGCTCCACACCGTGCTGTTCCACAAGAAGCTCGGCAGCTACCGCGACAAGGCCGAGCGAATCTCCCGGCTCGCCGGTCGGATCGCCGGCGAGGTGTTCGGGCGCCCCGAGGACGCGGCGCCGGCGGCGGCCGCTGCCCGCCTGGCCAAGGCGGATCTCACGACCGACATGGTGTTCGAGTTCCCAGAGCTGCAGGGAACGATGGGCGGGATCTACGGCCGGGAGGAGGGTCAGCCCGAGGCGGTCTGGAGGGCGATCTACCATCACTATCTCCCGGTCGGCGTGGAGGCCGATGCGCCGCCCGCGCGCGCCCAGCTGGGCCGGGCCGGCGTGACGTGGGCGGCCGTGTCGCTCGCCGACAAGGTCGATACGGCGGCCGGTCTCTTTGCCGCCGGTGAGCGCCCCACCGGGTCGCGGGATCCGTTCGCCATCCGGCGCAACGTGCACGGCGCGATTCGCATTCTGATGGACCTGCCCGAGCTGACCGGCGTCGACCGGGAGGTCGGCCTGGGCGACGTGCTCCGGCCGGCGCGGGAGGCGTTCACCTCCATCGCCGAGGATCCGGGGGCCGAACGGCACGCGGAAGGGTTCTGGCTGGATCGCCTGAAGTTCGCTCTGGAGCAGCGCGGCTTGCGGATCGAGGAAGCACGGGCGGTGGTTCACAGGGGCGACGATCTGCGTCCTCTCCGCGCCCGCCGCGTCGGCGAGGCGCTGCAGGGCATGCGCGGCTCGGACGATTTCCAGGCGCTCGCCGTCCTCTTCAAGCGCGTCAAGAACATCGCGCGGGAGCTGAAGGCGCGGGCAGCGCTCGACGCGGCGGCGCTCACCGAGCCGGCCGAGCGCACCCTGCTCGCCGAGCTCGAGGTGCGGCGGCCGCGCATCGCGCAGGCGATGGGCGCAGCCGACTACCGCCGGGCGTTCATCGAGATCGCGGGTCTGCGGCCGGTGGTCGACCGGTTTTTCACGGAAGTGTTCGTCATGGCGGAGGACGAGCGGGTGAGGACCGCCCGGCTGACGTTGTTGGCGGAGCTGCGGGACCTGATTCTCGGGCTCGCGGACATCTCGGAAATCGTTCCTCAGACGGAGTAACCACGCGACATGTCGAAGAAGCTCGCACGCAAGTCCACGACGAAGGTCTCGTCGAAGCGCAGGCCCGCGAAGAAGCCGGCCGGCCGGCAGGCGGCCGGCAGGAAGTCCTCCCGCACCCGGAAGTTCGTCTACTTCTTCGGCAATGGCAAGGCCGATGGCGACCGGACGATGAAGGATCTGCTCGGAGGGAAGGGGTCCGGGCTCGCCGAGATGACCAACGCCGGTCTGCCCGTGCCCCCGGGCTTCACGATCTCGACCGAGGCCTGCACGCTCTACTACCGGGAGGGCCGGAAGGTCCCCGCCGTCGTCGACGCGGAGATGGTGGAGAACCTCCGGAAGCTGGAGAAGGCGGCCGGCGCGAAGCTGGGAGACGTGAAGAACCCGTTGCTGGTGTCGGTGCGGTCGGGCGCCAAGTTTTCGATGCCGGGAATGATGGATACCATCCTGAATCTCGGGCTGAACGACGAGACGGTGGAAGGGTTGAAGGCGCGGACCTCCAACGGGCGCTTCGCGTTCGACAGCTACCGCCGCTTCATCCAGATGTTCGGGAACGTCGTTCTCGAGATCCCGAAGGACGCCTTCGAGCGCAAGTTCGAGGACGTCAAGGAGGCGTTCGGGGCGCACCTCGATACCGACCTCGACGAGCGCGCGCTGCGCGACGTGGTCGCCCGGTACAAGGAAGTCGTGCAGTCGCGCGCGGGTCGCAGCTTCCCGCAGGATCCGCTGGAGCAGCTTCGCGGCGCGCGCGACGCGGTCTTCCGGTCCTGGAACAACGCCCGGGCGATCGAGTACCGGCGCATCTATGAGATCCCCGACGCGATCGGCACTGCCGTCAACGTGCAGATGATGGTCTTCGGGAACACCGGCGACCGCTCCGCCACGGGCGTCGGCTTCACCCGGAATCCAGCGACGGGTGCCCGGGAGTTCTACGGCGAGTTCCTCGTCAATGCGCAGGGCGAGGACGTCGTCGCGGGTATTCGCACGCCGCAGCCGATCGCCGAGCTCGAGAAGGTGATGCCGCACGCATACCGCCAGCTGCGGCAGATTACGACCCGGCTCGAAAGGCACTATCACGACGTCCAGGACTTCGAGTTCACGATCCAGGACGATCGCCTGTTCATGCTCCAGACGCGGAACGGGAAGCGCACGGGTTACGCGGCGGTCATGATTGCGACGGATCTCGTGGCCGAGAAGCTGATCACGCCGAAGGAGGCCGTGCTGCAGGTGGAGCCCGAATCCGTCTCCCAGCTGCTCGCCCCGGTGTTCGAGCCCAAAGCCTGGAAGGCACTGCCGGTCACCACGAAGGGCCTGCCCGCGTCGCCCGGGGCCGCGTCGGGTGAGGTGGTCTTCACGGCGGACCACGCGGTCGAATGGACGCGCCAGGGCAAGAAGGTGATCCTCGTCCGCAAGGAGACGGTCCCCGACGATATCCACGGCATGTTCGTGTCGCAGGGCATTCTCACCGCCACCGGCGGCATGACCTCCCACGCGGCGGTCGTGGGTCGGCAGATGGGCAAGCCGTCGATCGTCGGCGCCGGGGCGCTGGAGATCGACGAGCACGGGCGCAGCTTCTCGGTGAACGGCAAGACGGTCCGCGAGGGGGACTTCGTCTCGTTCGACGGGCTCACCGGCGAGGTCAAGATCGGCCAGGTGCCGACGCGGCCCAGCGAGATTCTGCAGGTGATCGCCGGCGAGATGAAACCGGCCGAGTCGGACGTGTACCAGCGGTTCGAGAGGCTGCTCGGCTGGGCCGACAAGTTCCGCCGGCTCGGGATCCGGGCCAACGCGGACCAGCCGGATCAGGCGGAGACCGCCTACGCCTTCGGCGCGCGCGGCATCGGCCTGTGCCGCACGGAACACATGTTCTTCGGCGAAGGGCGCATCCCGATCGTGCAGCGCATGATCCTGGCCGACAACGAGGCCGACCGCCGGAAGGCGCTGGACGAGCTGCTGCCGCTGCAGCGCGGCGATTTCTACGGGGTCTTCAAGGCCATGCACGGCACGCCGGTGACGATCCGGACGATCGATCCGCCGCTGCACGAGTTCCTGCCGAAGCGCGAGGAGCTGATGGTCGAGATCGCCACCCTCGAAGCGAGGGGCGCCGCGGGCCGGGAGCTGGGAGAGAAGAAATCGCTGTTGCGGCGGGTCGAGCAGCTGCACGAGTTCAACCCGATGCTCGGGCATCGCGGCGTCCGCCTGGGGATCACCTATCCCGAGATCACCGAGATGCAGACGCGGGCGATCGTGGAAGCCGCCTGCCAGCTCGCGAAGGAGGGCATCAAGGTCGTTCCGGAAATCATGATCCCGCTCGTCGGTCACGTGAAGGAGCTCCGGGATCAGAAGACCATCGTCGATCGCGTCGCCGGGGACGTGATGAAAGAGCAGGGAGTCAGGATCCAGTACCTGGTCGGCACCATGATCGAGGTTCCGCGCGGGGCGGTCACCGCCGACGAGATCGCGAAGGAGGCGCAGTTCTTCTCGTTCGGGACGAACGATCTCACGCAGCTCACCTTCGGGTTCTCCCGCGACGACATCGGTAAGTTCCTCGGCGCCTACCAGGACAAGAAGATCCTCGACAAGGACCCGTTCGCCACGATCGACACGGTCGGGGTGGGCCAGATCGTCGCGACGGGGGTGCAGAAGGGCCGCAGCACCCGCCACGACCTGAAGGTCGGCATCTGCGGCGAGCACGGCGGCGACCCGTCGTCCATCCACTTCTTCGAGAAGGTTGGACTCGACTACGTGAGCGCGTCGCCGTATCGAATCCCCGTGGCGCGGCTGGCGGCCGCGCAGGCGGCGCTGTCGGTCAAGGTCGGGGATTGACCACCATTTTCGTCCACCAGAACGGGGCCACCCGCCATGCCGAGCGGGTGGACCCCGACTGGCTCCGCCCGGGCAGCGGAGCATGGGTGTGGGTGGATATCAGCGATCCCGCGCCCGGGGACGCCCGCGTCCTTGCCGACGTGTTCCACTTCCACGAGCTCGCCATCGAGGATGCGCTCATGGAGATCCACCACCCCAAGGTCGAGCTGTACGGCGACCATCTGTATGTCATCCTCCACGGGATCGACTTCAAGGCGCGGGAGCACGAGTTCAGGACGCAGGACGTGGATTTCTTCCTCGGGCAGCAGTACCTGGTCAGCGTTCACGCTGGCACGTCGCGCTCGATCGCGCGGGTGTCGGACATCTGCGTCCGCAACGAGCGCGCGCTCGGCGAAGGCCCCGTCGCGCTGTTCCATCGCATCGTCGACACGATGGTCGACAACTACCGCCCTGAGGTCGAGAAGCTGGGCGCTCGCCTCGACCAGCTCGAGAAAGAGGTGTTCGAGCGGCCGGATCCGAGGCTCGCGCGGAGGATTCTGGATTTCAAGCGCGACGTCAGCTCGCTCCGCCGGGTGATCATGCCGCAGCGCGACGTCGTGAGCCGGCTGGCGCGGCGGGAGTTCGGGCAGATCTCCGAGGGCATGTCGTACCGCTTCCGCGACGTCTACGATCACCTGGTCCGCCTCTCGGACGAGGCGCTGTTCTTCGCCGATCGCATCACGAGCCTGATGGACGCGCATCTCTCGGCCGTGTCCAACCAGCTGAACACCGTGATGAAGGTGCTGACGGTCATCGCGACCATCTTCATGCCCCTGACGGTGCTCACCGGCCTCTACGGGATGAACGTGCCTCTCCCGCACCTGCCGGGCGGCGAGTCCAGCCAGTTCTGGTGGATCGCCGGCATCATGGTTGCGACGAGCCTGCTGATGCTGTCGTGGTTCCGGCGGCGCCGATGGCTGTGATTCACCGCCTGCCGCCGCACCTGGCCAATCAGATAGCCGCCGGCGAGGTCGTCGAGCGTCCGGCGTCGGTCGTCAAAGAGCTGGTCGAGAACGCGCTCGATGCTCACGCGCGCCGTGTTGCCGTCGTCATCGAATTCGGCGGCAAGAAGCTCATCCGGGTCGAGGACGATGGCGATGGCATGGAGCCCGACGACGCGCGGCTCGCCATCGAGCGGCATGCAACCAGCAAGATCGCCTCACCCGAGGATCTCGCCGCGATTCGAACGCTCGGGTTCAGAGGGGAGGCGCTCCCGAGCATCGCGTCCGTGTCTCACTTCGTGCTCCGCAGCCGGGCGAGAGGCGCGGCGAGCGGGACCGAGATCCGGGTGAGCGGCGGTACGGTCACCTCCGAGCGCGAAGTGGGGGCGCCGGAAGGAACCTGCATCGACGTCGCCGACCTCTTCTACAACCTGCCGGCGCGCCGCAAGTTCCTGAAGTCGGACACGGCGGAGTCAGCCCAGGTCTCACGACTGGTGACCCAGCTCGCCCTGGGCTATCCCGAGATCGGGTTCACGCTGACGAGCGGTTCCCGCCGCCTGCTCGAGTGCCCGCCTGCCCGCGGCCTCGCCGAGCGGTTCTTCCAGCTCTTCGGCGAGCGCCCCGATCTGATCGAGGTGCGCAAGGAGGCGGGCGGCATCCGCCTGCACGGCTACATCGCGGCACTGGGCGACGAAGGGCCCGTGCGTGGAGCCCAGAACGTCTTCGTGAACCGGCGCATCGTGCGCGACCGGACGATCGCGCACGCGATCGGTGAGGCGTACACGGTGGCGACCATCAAGGAACGCAGCCCGGAAGTGCACCTCTTCGTCGAGCTGGCGCCGGACCGCGTGGACGTCAACGTACACCCGACCAAGGCCGAAGTCCGCTTCCTCGAACAGTCGCTGGTGCACGAGGTGCTGCGCCGGGCCCTCGGAGAGGCGCTCGGGCAGGGGCGCGTCCCCGAGCTGCAGTTCACGCCGTTCGCCGCGCGAGCGGACGCGCCGCGCGCCGCGCCGCTGCCGGGGGTCCTGTCCGGCGCGTCGGTCGGGAGCCGGTGGAGCGCCGAGCACGACGCGGCGTTCCGTGCGTTCGCCGGCACAGCGCCGGCGGACGCGCTGCCGGAGGGCTCCACTGGCGGCGTCGCCCCGGCCGTTTCCGCGGCCGACATCCGCCCGATGATCCCCCTGGGGCAGTTCCGCGACACGTTCATCATCGCCGTGGACGACGAGGGGGTCGCGATCGTCGATCAGCACGTGGCACACGAGCGGGTGCTGTTCGAGCAGATGATGGAGAAGCTGACCGCCAGCCGGCTCGAGAGCCAGCGGCTCCTGACCCCCATCCTGATCGAGCTCTCGCCCGCGCAGCGTCAGGTGGTCGCGCGGCACAACTCGACCCTCGACCGGTTCGGCCTCGAGGTCGAGGAGTTCGGCGGCAACAGCCTCCGCCTCGTCGCCGTGCCCGCGATACTGGAGCCCGCCGACTGCGAGGCGGCGATCCGCGCGCTGGCCGACGACCTCGAAGGCCTCGACGGCGGCTCGCGCGTGGAAGATGCGTTGCGCCGAATCGCCGCGACGATGGCCTGCCACGCCGCGGTGAAGGCGAACTACCCGTTGACGCTCGCGAAGATGCGCTACATCCTGGACGAGCTCAGACGGACGGCGTATTCCAGCGTCTGCCCGCACGGCCGTCCGGTCGTCCTGCGGATGACGCGCCGGGAGATCGAGCGCAACTTCCAGCGGATTTGAGCCACGGAACAACACGGACGTACGTTGAGGCCACGGAACAACCCGGACGGGACGTTGAGGCCACGGAAGAACACGGACGGACGTTGAGGCCACGGAACAACACGGACGGACACGGACGGATTCAGATCCGGAGGTCGAGGACACCCGCCTGGAGGATTACGTGGCATACTCCGGCTGATCCAACCGGCTCGATCGCTCGACCTCAGGGTGAGTGCCGGCGCAGAGTTCCAGGTCCTCCGGCCTCTTGTATCTGTCAGTGTTTGTCCGTGTTTTTCCGTGGCACCGTGTTCGTCCGTGTTCTTCCGTGGCGGAGGGAAGCCGATGCGTCGAATGACCAGGATGGCAACGGCGGCGCTCGTGGCAGCAGCCTGCGGCGGAGGCCTGATGATCTCGGGAACGGCGCTCCGCGGACAGGGATCCGGGGCTCAGGTTCCAGTCGACCCGGACGACATCACCGGCGTCGTCTCCGGTCCACAAGGACCGGAAGCCGGCGTGTGGGTGATCGCGGAGACCACGGATCTGCCGACGAAGTTCGCGCGGATCGTGGTGACCGATGATCGCGGCCGGTACCTGGTTCCGGACCTCCCGAAGGCCAGCTATGAGGTGTGGGTACGCGGTTACGGCCTCGTGGATTCGCCCAGGCAGAAGGTCCAGCCAGGACGCAGCCTCGATCTGAAGGCCGTCCCGGCGCCGTCGCCGCGTGCGGCGGCGGAGTACTATCCGTCCGGCTACTGGTTCTCGCTGATGCGCGTGCCCGACAAGAGCGAGTTCCCGGGGACGGCCGAGAACGGCGTCTCGCCCAATCTGAAGACGCAGGCGGAGTGGCTCCGGTTGCTGAAGTCGGGACAGTGCACCGCGTGCCATGGACTGGGTACCAAAGGCACGCGGGAGATTCCGAAGGAGCTGGGGGTCTTCCCGTCGTCGACGGCAGCCTGGGAGCGGCGCCTGCAGTCCGGCCAGGCCGGCGCCCAGATGATCAACGGGCTGAACTCGCTCGGCCGCGACCGCGCGCTGGCGATGTTCGCTGACTGGACCGACCGCATCGCCGCCGGAGAAGTGCCGCCAGCGCCGCCGCGCCCGCAGGGACTGGAGCGGAACGTCGTCATCACCATCTGGGACTGGGCGGATCCCCGGCATTATCTCCACGACCTGGTTTCGACCGATCGGCGGAACCCGACCCTGAACGCCGATGGCCCACTCTACGGCGCGCTCGAGCTGAGCGCCGACTACCTGCCCGTGCTCGACCCCGTGCAACACCGAGCAGGCAGGGTGCCCTTGACGGTCCGCGATCCAGCGACCGCACCCACCTCGCCCCTGATGGTGCAGCCATCGCCGTATTGGGGCGCGGAAGTGATCTGGACGAGCAAGAACAACGTGCACAACCCGATGCTGGATCATCTGGGCCGCGTCTGGATCACCTCCACGGTCAGGCCTCCCGACAACCCGGATTTCTGCAAGGCAGGGTCGGCACACCCGTCGGCGCAGCTCTATCCGCTGGCGAGAGCCGGCCGCCACCTCGCCGTCTACGACCCGAAGACGCAGAAGCTGACCCACATCAGCACATGCTTCAGCACGCATCACCTCATGTTTGCCGAGGACGCGAACCACACGCTCTGGACGAGCGGCGGGCAACAGGTCGTGGGCTGGCTGAACACGAGAATGTTCGACGAGACCGGCGACGAGGAGAAGTCGCAGGGATGGACGGCGCTCGTCATCGATACCAACGGGAACGGTAAGCGTGACGCCTACGTGGAGCCGGACCAGCCCGTCGATCCGGCAAAGGACAAGCGGTACGGCGCAGGATTCTACGCCGTGTCACCAGCACCCGACGGGTCGGTCTGGGGATCGGTACTGGGCTTCCCCGGTGCGGTCGTGCGCCTGGTGCCGGGCGCGAACCCGCCGGAGACGACACTCGTCGAAGTATACGAGCCGCCGTTCAACAATCCGGGCGCGCGAGTCCAGGGCTTCTCGCCGCGCGGAATGGACATCGATCGCGATGGCGTAGCCTGGGTGGCACTCGCGAGCGGCCACCTGGCGAGCTTCGACCGCCGCAAGTGCAAGGGTCCGCTGAACGGGCCGAAGGCGACGGGCCAGCACTGCCCCGAAGGGTGGACCCTCTATCAGGAGCCGCTCCCGCAATTGAAGGGCGTGACCGATCCGGGGAGCGCGGAGGCGAGCTACTACACGTGGGTCGACCAGTTCGACACGCTGGGGCTCGGGCGCAACGTGCCGATCAACACCGGGAATGCGTCCGAAGGCCTGCTCGTGCTGAAGGACGGTGCGTGGGTCGTGCTGCGCGTGCCGTACCCGATGGGCTACTACACCAAATGGCTCGACGGCCGCATCGACGACCCGAAGGCGGGCTGGAAGGGCCGCGGCCTGTGGACGACCGTGAGCACGCGTACGCCGTTCCATATGGAAGGGGGCAAGGGCACGCCGCCCAAGGTGATGAAGGTCCAGCTCCGGCCGGACCCGCTCGCGAAGTAGGGCGGATTCCGAGCCGCCGGTTGCGGAAGGCCATGCGGCATTTGACTTCCGTCGGAGTGTTCCCTAGAGTGAGCACACTCCCTGAACCGGTGGAATGGCATTCCTCTCCTCGCTGAGCGCCTTCACGGTCTTCCTCGTGATTGGCGGTCTTGGGTTCGCCCTGCTCCTGATTTCGCTCGTGTTCGGAGGCATCTTCGATTTCTTCGATGCGAGCCTCGACCACGACCTGGATCACGGCGGGCCGGGCTTCTTCAGCTCGCGGGTGATCAGCGTGTTCATCACGGCGTTCGGCGGGTTCGGTGCGATAGCCACGCACTACGGGCTCTCGCCCCTGCCGGCCTCCGGAGTCGGTTTCGCGAGCGGCCTCGCGTTCGGCAGCGCCGTCTACGCGTTCGCGCGGTTCCTCTATGGTCAGCAGGCGAGCTCTGAAGTGCGGGCCGCGGAGCTCGTCGGGCAGACGGCCCGCGTGATCGTGACGATTCCCGCCGATGGCGTCGGCCAGGTTCGCTGTCGCCTCGGCGAGGAGCTGATCGACAAGATTGCCCGTGCCCACGATGGGCAGACGATCCCCGAGCACGCTTCTGTCAGGGTCGAGGAGGTGCTCGGGGAGGTCGTCGTCGTCAGGAGACACTAGTCCGAGGTCCCCATGGAACTCGAATTCCTCACTATCCCCGCGATCGCTCTCGGTGTGGCGATCGCGCTCTTCGCCGGCTTCGTCCTCATCAGCCGCAACTACATCAAGGTCTCTCCGAACGCCGTGGCCGTTCTGAGCGGACGCCGCCGCAAGCTGCCCGACGGCCGGACGGTCGGGTACCGGATGGTCCGTGGGGGCGCGGCGCTGCGGATTCCGCTCCTCGAGAAGGTCGAGTACCTCCACCTGAACGTGATGACGATCCCGCTCGAGATCCGGCGGGCGTACACGCTCAAGGGCGTGCCCGTCTCGGTCAAGGCCGTCGCCAACGTGAAGATCCGCGGAGACGAGACCTCGCTCCAGGCTGCCGCCGAGCGTTTCCTCGGCATGACGCACGTCGAGGTGCAGAAGGTCATCTTCCAGACGCTCGAAGGGCACCTGCGCTCGATCCTCGGGACGCTGACGGTGGAAGAGGTGAACAGCGATCGTCAGAGCTTCGCGCAGAAGCTCACGAGCGAGGCGGCAGCGGACCTCGAGAAGATGGGGCTCGGCGTCGACGTGCTCACCATCCAGGAGATCAGCGACGACGAGGAGTATCTGAACGCGCTCGGGAAGAAGCGGACGGCCGAGGTGAAGCGCGATGCCGCCATCGGCGAAGCCGAGGCGACGCGCGACGCCAAGATCAAGTCGTCGCTCGCGCTGCAGGACGGGGAGCGCGCGAAGTTCCAGGCCGACGCCGAAATAGCGCAGGCGCAGCGCGACTTCATGATCCGCCAGGCGCAGTATCAGGCCGAGATCGAGACCCAGAAGGCCAAGGCGGAGCAGGCGGGTCCGCTCTCGGAGGCCAGCGCGCGCCAGCTCGTCGTGGCCGAGGAAGTGAAGATCGAACGGACGCGCACGCAGGAGCTCATCTCGGTCCAGGAGCAGGAGGTCCTGCGCAAGCAGAAAGAGCTGGAGGCCACCGTCATCAAGCCCGCCGAGGCCGACCGTCAGGCGGCCGTCGTCCGCGCGGAGGCTGCCAAGCAGGCCGCCATCCTCGAAGCTGAGGGCCGGCGCTCCGCGCTCATCGCGCTCGCCGAGGCCGAACAGGAGAAGCTGCGGAAGGAAGGGGTCGGTCGCGCCGCGGCGGTCGAGGCCGAAGGGAGGGCCGAGGCCGCCAAGATCGAGGCCATCGGTCTGGCGCAGGCCAAGGCGATCGAGGCGCAGGGGATCGCCGAGGCGGCCGCCATCCTGCGGAAGGCCGAAGCCTGGCAGCAGTTCAACGAAGCCGCCCGGCTCCAGACGATCCTCGAGAAGCTGCCCGCGATCCTCCAGGCGTCCACGGGCATCTTCGGCGCGGTGTCCGCCCCGCTCGGTAACATCGACAAGCTCGTCGTGATCGACCAGGGCTCCGGCAACGGCGAGGGCGGGAGCAGCGGCCTCGGCCGCATCGCCAAGACCGGCCCCGCGGTGGTGTTCAGCCTGCTGCAGCAGCTCGAGGCGCTCGGCCTGAATCTGCCGGCCGTCATGCAGCAGCTGGGCGTCGGCGCGGCGGGCTCCGTGGCCGGCTCGCCGGCCGGCATTCCGGAGGGGAACCCTCGAAACGACTAGCGCACGGGAGGGGCCGGCGCACGGGCACGCACCGGCGTGCAGGGCCGCGAACTCATCCATAACCGGCTGACCGCGCAAGATTTACCCTTGACTCTTTCAGGGCTGCTCCCTACAATTTTTCTATCCCAGCAACTCGGGCCTGTAACTTTTTCCAAGCGAAAAGGCAACCCCCTCATCGGGGGTGCGCAAAGCTGTAAGCCCCGCTCGCGCGGGGTGGTTTAGCTGCCGAACTTGGAGTCGCCATGTCTACTCGTCGCGCCGTTCCTGCAGTCATCGCCACGGTCTGTGCGCTGGTCTTCTTTGGCCTGGGGAATTTTCTCGGCGCCCGCAATGCCGACAGCGATCAGCAGCTGGCCGCCCTCCGCGCCGAGATTGCTCTGCTGAAGCGGCGGCAGGCGGACAGCACGGGAACCGCCGGCCACACGGACACGCCTCCGCCGGCCGTCGCCGTCGCCGACGCCAACCGCGCCGCGCTCGTGGCCGACATCAAACGCCAGCTGCAGGACGAGATGGGCCTCCTGCCGCTCAACCTCCTTCGGGAGCGGCGCGAGAGCTTCGTCGAGCTGTACTCCTACGATGACCGTGGCTCGAGCAGCTACGGCACGGCGGGTTACCTCGGCGCCGGCTACTTCATCACCGTCAAGCACGGCGTGGTCGCGCTCGGCCAGGACGGCCTCACGGACCCCCGCCGGATAGTCTCGGTGAAACTGATGTACGGGGGCCGCCTCCTGAACGCGCGCGTCGTCGACGCCGGCGACGCCAGGGTCGAAGTCGATCCGGGTGACTGGGCGATCGTGAAGGTGAAGGAGCCGATCGATCTGCCGGCCCTGAACACCAATCTGGCGTACGGCTTTGATTTCGCCGATCCCATCTTCCGGCTGGGCAACGACTACTCGAAGGGCATCATCCTGTCGACCGGCTACGTGGGCCAGAAGACATCGAACAAGCTGGTGACGTGCCTCACTGACGGACACCCGGGCGTGTCCGGCGGCGGCGTCCTGAACCGCGAAGGCGAGCTCGTGGGCATTCCCATCGGCCGGATGCAGGGGGATTACCGCTTCTCGTTCATCCTGCCGCTCAGGCCCGAGATGTTCCGGAAGGTCGAGCACCTGAAACAGTAGCCGCCTCCGCGCTGGCAGTCTGCCGACGCTGCCTCCTGCTAGGCGTCTCGTTTCAGCTTTCCCTCGTAGCCCCTCTCGGTGGGTTTGTAGAACCGGCGTCCCCGGTGCGCCGGCGGCAGGCACTCCATGTCGGCGACCCCGCCGGGCTCGTCGTGCGCATACCTGTAGCCCTTGCCGTAGTCCAGTTCCTTCATCAGGCGAGTAGGCGCGTTCCGGAGGTGGAGGGGCACCGGCTCGGCGACTTCCGTGGCCGCGGCTTCGGCCGCTTCGAGATACGCCTTGTACACGGCGTTGCTCTTGGGGGCCGTCGCCAGGTAGATGGCGGCCTGGGCCAGTGCCGTGTTGCCTTCCGGCATGCCGATGAAGTGCACGGCATCCTTCGCGGCCACGGCCACCGACAGCGCGCGAGGATCGGCATTGCCGATGTCCTCGGATGCGAACCGGACCAGGCGCCGCGCCACGTAGAGGGGGTCCTCGCCCGCTTCGAGCATCCGCGCGAGCCAGTACACCGACGCATCGGGGTCGCTGTTGCGCATGGACTTGTGCAGCGCCGAGATCAGGTTGTAGTGCTCTTCACCCGTCTTGTCGTACAGCAGCGCGCGGCTCTGCGCGATCTCGGCGACGAGCGGAGCCTCGATCGTGCCGCGGCCGACCGCCGCGGCCGCCATCTCCAGCAGGTTGAGGGCAATGCGTGCGTCCCCGTTGGCGAAGCGCGCCATTGCCGCCAGCGCCTCAGGCGTCGCGACGGCGCCCGTGCTCCCGAGTCCGCGCTCGTGGTCCGCCAGTGCGCGTTCGAGGATGGTTACGATGGCCTCGGCCCCGAGCGGCTGGAGAACGTAGACCTTGGATCGGGAGAGCAGGGCCGAGTTGACCTCGAACGAGGGGTTCTCCGTCGTCGCGCCGATGAGGACGATGTCGCCGGCCTCGACGCGCGGCAGGAAGGCGTCCTGCTGCGCCTTGTTGAACCGGTGTATCTCGTCGACGAAGAGGATCGTCCGCCGTCCCCGGCGTCGCCGGGCTTCCTCGGCTTCCGCCATGACCGCGCGGATCTCCTTGATGCCCGAAAGGACCGCGCTGAACGCGATGAACTGCGCCCTGGTCACGCGCGCAATCACCCTGGCCAGCGTCGTCTTGCCGGTGCCAGGCGGCCCCCAGAGGATGATCGACTGCAGCCGATCCTGCTCGATGGCCTGACGCAGCGGTCGGCCGGGGCCCACGAGCTGCGACTGGCCGACGAACTCGTCCAGGGTGCGGGGGCGCATACGCTCGGCGAGCGGCGCCGACGCGGGCGTCTCCCCGGGTTCCGGGTCGTCGAAGAGCGTCATGCGATCCCTTCGCCCGCGCGCTGGCGGGCCGCCTCGTAGAGCACGATGGCCGCCACGGCCGCGACGTTCATGGATTCGACCGGCGCGCGCATCGGAACTGTCACACGCGCATCCGCGGCTCGCAGGGCGGCTCCGGTGAGTCCCGGACCCTCTCCGCCCAGGAGGATCATCGCCGGCGGCCGCAGGTCGCACACGGGCAGTGGCGTCCCGCCCCGCGGGACGGCTGCAACGAGCGCCAGGCCGTACGCGCGCGCCGTCTCGAGCGCTGCGTCCGCGGAGGCCTTCGACGCGATCGGCACGCGCAGCGCGCTGCCCATCGACCCCCGCAGGGCCTTCCACCCGAAGGGATCGGCCGAGCCGGCCGTACACACCACACCCGTCGCCCCGCAGGCCTCGGCGGCGCGGACGATCGCGCCGACGTTCCCGGGATCCTGAACGCCGGCCAGCAGCAGCACGAGCTGCGGGGGACGCTCCATCACGCCCGACAGGGCGGTGGAACGAAGCCGCGCGATGGCGACCACGCCGGACGGCTGGCGCACGGGGCTCACCGCGGCCAGGACTGCCGGCGCGATGATGATGACCCGTGTACCGTGCGACCGAAGGTCCTGCACGATGCGCTCGGGCAGGGCTCCGTCGAGCGCCGCCGCGACCTCCACGTCCACGCCGCTCGCGAGCGCTTCAGTCAGCAGGTGCTCGCCGTCGAGCAGCACGCGGCCGTCCCGCCCGCCCGAGCGCGCCAGCGCGCGGAACTCCCTGACGAGAGGATTGTGGCGGCTCGAGACGCGCTCCACAGACGAGTATTGTATGTCCGTGTTCTTCCGTGTTCTTCCGTGGCCGTGTTCTTCCGTGTTCTTCCGTGGCCGTGTTCTTCCGTGGCCGTGTTCTTCCGTGGCCGTGTTCTTCCGTGGCCGTGTGTGTCCGCGGCCGTGCTAGGATCAGCGGCGATGAAGGCGCAGATACTGAAGAAATTCGAGGACGAGATCCAGCAGCTCGAGAAGGAGCTCAAGAAGGAGCTGCCGCAGGAGATCAGGCGCGCGCGAGAGCTGGGAGACCTGCGCGAGAACGCCGAGTACCATGCCGCCAAGGAGCGCCAGCGCCTGGTCGAGTCGCGGATCAGCCTCCTGAAAAAGCGCGTCAGCGAAATCGCTCTGATGAACCTGGAGAAGCTGCCGAAGGATCGCGCCGCGTTCGGCTCCACCGTGCACCTCAAGGGCGAAGCCGATCAAGTGATCGTCTACCAGCTCGTCATGCCGGAGGACGCTGACGTCGAGAGCGGACTGATCTCGACGGCGTCCCCCATCGGTCGTGCGCTGATCAACAAGGAAGAGGGGGACGAGGTCACCGTCCAGACGCCGCTCGGCAGCAAGCGGTTCGAGCTGGTCAAGCTGCTCACGATTCACGACGAATGATGGCCGTCCTGTCCCGCCGTTGTCAGCGCTCCCGTTGACTGCCGTGGCCGTCACCCCCGAGAGTCCCGATCGTCAGTATTCCACCCGGTTGCGGACGGCGCTCGTGCTCACCGGCACGGGGACCGCCGGCGCGTATCACGCGGGCGTGCTGCGGGCCCTGCACGAAGCCGGCATCCGGATCGATCTCGTGGCGGCCCGGGGGATTGGGTCTGTGGGCGCGGCGTTCGCCGCCATGGATGGCGGGGCCCGCCTGTGGGAGCCTGGCGGTCTGTGGCGCGGCGCGGCATCGCAGAAGTACTACGCGTGGCGGCCCGCCCTTCGCGCCGCCGGATGGAGCGTCGTCGCTGCGGGGGCCATCGTCGCCGTGCCCCTGGTCCTCCTGGTCGCCGCTGTCATCGCCGCGATGGCGGGGATGATCCTCACCTTCGTGGGGCTGACCGGAGCCGGAACCGCGATCGCGGGCGGGTACGCGCGTGTGATTGCGGCGGCGTTCGCGCCGCACGCGCTGCCGACCGTGATCCCGCGCCTGGCCCTGCTGGCAGTGCTCGTCGCGATTGCGGCGGGGTTCACGACGCTGCTGCCGTCCCGGCGCGGGGGCGGGAGGCGCCGGGCGCAGCGGGGGCTGGCCGGCCGCGTGCTGGGTGGTCCTCTCGCGGCCGCATCCCTCGCCGAGCGGTGCACCTCGGAGTTGTGGAACCTGATTCGGGGCGCGGCCCCGCTCGGCGCGCCGCCGCGCGCCGAGCTGGCCCGGCGCTTCATCGACCTGCTGACCGAGAACCTCGGGCAGCCCGGGTTCCGCGAGCTGCTCATCATCGTCCACGACCTCGATGCGCGGCGCGATCTCGTCTTCGCGCTGCTGGGAGGCCCGTACCGGGGGCGGTTCTTCAACCGCCAGGCACCTGACACGGCGGCGCGGGCCGTCGAGGCATTCGATCTGACGGGTGTGGCCCGCGACCACGCGCTCGACGCGGTGATCGCCTCGCTCGCGCTTCCCATCGGCACCGAGCCCCACCTGGTGCACTTCGCGCCGGAGGGCCCGTGGCGGGGCGAGTCGCACCGGCTCTGCGATCGTCCGGGCTCGCTCGCGCGCGTCATCGAAGAGGTCACCGCCGCCGGCGCCGAGCAGATTATCCTCGCGGCGGCCACGCCGGCCGCAGGCCGACCCCACGAGCTCAGCGCCGGCCGCGCGGATCTGCGGGGCTACGCCGCCGAACAGCTGGCCAGCTTCGAGGCCGCAGCGCTCCGCGACGTCGTCGAGCACGCCGCCGGCCGCTACGCCGGGCTGTTCGTCATCCGCCCCCTGCACAACCCGCTCGGCCCGCTCGATTTCGCCGGCATTTACGACGAGCGGTCGGATCGGGTGCACACGCTCGGCGAACAGCTCGATCGGGGCTACGAGGACGCCTACCGCCAGTTCATCGAGCCGATCGTGGCGGGCAGCGCCGAGCGCACGGAGGCGGTCCACCGCTGAATTGGAGACCCGGCGGGCTCGCCGGGGCGGTAGACTCGCCCGCAGTCCGGAGTGAGCAGCCGATGAAACCGTCCACCGATCTCGTTCAGCGCACAGACGCCGTCAGCCGCGACGCGGCACCGCTCACGACGCCCATTTACGAGACGACGACCTTCGTCTTCGACAGCGCCAGCCAGGTGCGCGAGTACAACGAGGGGCGCTCGGGGAAGTTCCTCTACTCGCGCTACGCGAACCCGACGGTGATGGAAGTGGAGCACACGCTGGCTGCGCTCGAGGGAGCGGAGTCGGCGCTCGTGCTTTCGAGCGGCCAGGCCGCGACCACGACGGCGCTGCTGGCGCTCGCCCGGTCGGGCGACGAGATCGTGTGCGGGTCGGCCATCTACGGTGGCACCCTTCATCTGATGGCGGATCTACTGCCGAAGTTCGGCGTGGCGGCGCGCTTCGTGACGCTCGAGGAGCTGTCGGAGCCCGACCGCCTCTGCTCGGCGTCGACGCGGCTCCTCTGGTTCGAATCCCCGATCAATCCCACGCTGCGGTGCGTGGACGTGGCGGCGGTGGCTGCGGCCTGCCGCGCCCGCGGAGTGATCTCCGTCATCGACAACACGTTCGCCAGCCCCATCAACCAGCAGCCCATCGCGCTCGGCGTCGACGTGGTCATGCACAGCGCCACGAAGTACCTCAACGGACACAGCGACGTGACCGCGGGCGTCCTGATGGGGTCGTCGCGGCACCTCGCGCCCATGCTCGAGGCGCGCAAGCTGCTCGGGACGGTGCTCGACCCCTCGGCGGCCTACGCGCTGGGACGGGGCCTGAAGACGCTGGCGGTCCGCATGCAGCGCCACAACGCGAGTGCCCAGGCCGTTGCCGAGTGGCTCGGCCGTGACCGGCGGCTCCACACGGTCTACTATCCGGGGCTGCCGTCACATCCGGATCACGACGTAGCCCGCCGGCAGATGCGCGGCTTCGGCGGCATGATCTGCATCGACCTGGGCGGCGGGTACGAGCGCGCCGCGCGGTTCTTCGACCGTCTGCGCGTCTTCCGTCGCGCCGCCAGCCTCGGCGGGGTCGAGAGCCTCTGCAGTCTGCCCGTGCTCACGTCGCAATGGGGGCACTCGGAAGAGGAGCTCCAGCGGGCGGGCGTCACGCCGAGCATGGCGCGCCTGTCGGTCGGGCTGGAGGATCCCGAAGACCTGATTGCCGACCTGGATCAGGCCTTGGCGTAGTCGCGCCGCTTCTCGGCCGCCGGCTCGTGGAGGAACTGCCCGGCGATCTCCGCGATCCGCGCCGTAATCGCCGGCCCTGACAGGTCCCCGAACTTCTCGCGGAATTTCTCCATCGGGACGACGGCCTTGGCCATCGAGCGGTGGCCCCCGGCGCTGCCGATGTCGCCGAACCACCGCCTGACGAACTCCCCGGCGTTGCGCGAGTAGCCGAGGTTGCGGACGCTCACGATGAGCGATCCTCCCACCACTCCGGCCACGATCGTCCACTTCACGGCCTCGAGCTGCAGGAAGAAGTCGGCCGTGTAGGGGATGAAGTCCTCCCGTGGGGCCTCGCCGATGAAGGCGCTGAACACCTGCTCCCGCAGGATCCCGCCCTGGCTGGCCCGGGTCACGTAGTCGAGCCGTTCGAGCGTGATTTCCGCTCCTTCCATCTTGCGGATGAGCGCCGCGTCGGCGAGCGGGTACAGGAACGTGAACGCTTCGAGATCCACCCGGTTGGTGTGCCGCGCGAAGAAGAGCGTGTCCGATTTGATCGCGTAAAGCATGGCGGTCGCCGTGCGCTCCGAGATGTTCACGTCCACGGCCCGGAGATGCTCGGTCAGGATCGTCGAGGTGGATCCGTAGTCCGCGCGGATGTCCTTGAAGACGGCGCTGTAGCCGGGCTGCTCGGGGTGATGGTCGATCACGAGGTCGGCCCGGGACAGCAGGCCGCCGAAGTAGTGGGGCTGCACGTCGACAGTGGCGATTCGCTCGAACTCCTCGAAGGACGCCGGCGTGATCTGCTCGACGTGGATGTCGAGCATGTTGGCCATGCGCAGGTTCTCGGGCCGGGTGACCCCCTGCATGGCGCCGATGATAGCCGTGGTCTTGGTGCGGCGAAGCAGGTTCCGCAGCGCCAGGCCGCTCGCCAGCGCGTCGGGATCCGGATCGTTGTGGAGCAGGATCAGCACGCGATCCGCGTCGGCGAAGTACCGCTGGTACTGCTGGACGCGCGCGCGCGTCATCGAGCGGCTCAGCTCGGGGACGAGCGTCGGGCGGATGAGCTCGGCGAGGTCCATGTGGAGCACGTCGGGCATGGCCGCGCGCGCGGCCTCCGAGGCGCGCGCAGGCCGCCGGCCCGTGTGGACGACATAGATCAGCGTGCCGCCGGCGTCGCGAATGGCCGACAGGACCTTGCGCAGCGTCCGCCGTCCGTTGTCTTCGAGGATGAAGCAGGTGCTCGGGGAGATATCGGCCTTCAGGTACGTATCGACGCGGCGGGGGTCGCCGGTGATGACCGGCAGGCCGGCGTCGTGGAGCTTGCGCGCCAGCGGGGCGCTCTCCACGAGGAAGTCCACGTCGAAGCTGGGCAGCAGCACGTCCTGCAGGGAGCGAATCAGGAGCTCGTCCTGACAGAAGGCGAAGACGCGCACGTCAGTCGAGCCTTTCGCCGGATCCCGCAGTCCGCAGGCTTTCCATGGCCGAAACATCCCATTATACGACGGAAGCGGCGTGGCGGCTGCGCCGGGCCCGCCACGGGGGTACCCGCAGGCGCCGATCCGCGTATCATGACCCGATGCGACGCCGGCCGTGTCGTGCCGGAATCCGGGGGGGCCTATGCGCTCAGCGATGCTGCTTTCCGTGGCCGCGGTGATCGCCGTCGCGGCGCCAGCTGCGCAGCAGCCGTTTCGCGCCGGCGTGGATCTCGTCCACTTCGCCGTGGTCGTCACTGACAAGCAGGGCACGCCCGTGACCGGCCTCTCGGTCGAGGACTTCGAGGTCCTCGAGGAAGGCAAGGCGCAGGCGGTCCGCTATTTCACGGCGGGTGACGACGGGCCCCAGGCCGGTGCATTGCCGCTGCACCTCGGCCTGGCGCTCGACACGAGCGGGAGCATGGAGAAGGACATCCACGTCGTCCGCTCGGCGGTCGTCAAGTTCCTCAACGCCAACACGACGGCCGTGGACGTCACGCTCGTCGACTTCGACACGGAAGTGCGCGTCGCGCGGTACTCGTCGGGCGAGTACGCGCGGCTGATCGAGCGCATCCGGATGCGGAAGCCGGACGGCTGGACGGCCTTCTACGACGCGCTGGGCGTGTACTTGAACGGCGCCGCCTCGCAGCTGGGACAGAAGATCCTGCTGGTGTACACCGACGGCGGGGATACGCGCAGCTCGCTGACCTATTCGGATCTGCTCGACCTCCTGAAGGCGTCGGACGTCACGCTCTACGCCATCGGCTACCTGGAGCGCTATTCCAGTTCGGCGAAGAACGAGGCCCGGATGCAGCTGCAGCGCATCGCGGGCGCCACGGGCGGACAGGCGTTCTTCCCGACGAGCGTCAAGGAGCTCGACAGGATTTACGAGTCGATCCAGCGGGAGATCAGCGCGCGGTACAGCCTCGGCTACATCTCGTCGGACACGCGCTTCGACGGATCGTGGCGCGACGTCAAGATCCGCCTCAAGCGGCCCGAGCTGCGCCAGGCGAAGCTGCGGACGCGGGCCGGCTACTTCGCGCCGTATCGCGAAGGGGGCCACTGACCCCGCGCCAGGCCACGGAAGAACACGGACGAGACACGGACACCACGCCACACCACGCCACGGAAGAACACGGACGAGACACGGACAGAGCAGGCGTGCGGATTACGACTGGGCAGGGCACTGGGCCAGCGGAGAGATCATCCTGACCCGTTGTGCCTCGACCCGAAGGGCTGAACCGCATTTCCCAAGATGGTCAGGGGGCCAGAGCAGCCCGCAGTGAAACGCTGAGCCATGGTGGTCGGTCAGCTTGACTCCCTGCGTGATTCCAACGGCCCGGCCGCTGGGCTGCCGCCGAAGGAGATGATGTAGCCGTCGGGGTCCTCGATATAGAAGTCCTTCGTCCCCCAGGCCGTCCCAGCAAGCGCCTTGATGATCGTGACGCCGTTGGCGACGCACTGTTCGTAAAATGCTTCGATGCCGTCGACGCCGGCCGAGGCGTCAAGATGCTCACAGTCGCGCCGCCAGCGACGCTCCGCCTGGTTGTGGGGTGCTTCCTTTAGGTGGAGTTCCAGTCCGTTCAACTCGCCGATGGCGTAAAAACCGTCCCATGGTTCGCCGAACGTAAAACCGAGCTTTTTGTAGTATGCGATCGAGCGTTCAAGGTCATCGACAAGGAACTGCGGCGCGAGAGAGGTCACTCGCGGCTTCATCGCGATGCCCGTCCTAGAAACAACCTTCGTTGACCACCGGTGGGACTTTTCAGCCGCGGCGGCGTGGTGTCGATGCTCTTCGGTTTCATTTTTGCTCGTTCGGGAAGGCTCGGCCCGCCATCTTACACCGTGCGCCATTGTGTCAACGTCGGCCGTTTTGAAAACTGACCCCCTACCTGAAATGAGGATCCCGACGCGAAGATTACGAAGATGACGGACGGCCGGACGCACTTGGCACACAAAGCCGAGCATGCTCGAGACCGGCGCGAGATGCGCCGCATTTGCGGCGGGCAGTGCTTGCTGCTCCGCGGCGAGCGTTTGGAACGCCCCCTCGCCGTGCTCGTCGGTGGCCGCCTTCCGTGTGGAGCCGTGTTCGTCCGTGGCCCCTTCCGTGTGGGTCCGTGGCATGGTACGATCGGCGGTTAAACGTCCGCGGCCGCGGGCGTGCCGAGCGCCATGTCTTCCAGATACGACCGCTTCCGTCTGGTGACGGATTTCGAGCTGCGGGGCGACCAGCGCCGCGCGATCGACGAGATCGTCGAAGGGCTCGACCGCCGCGACGCGGCGCAGGTCCTCCTCGGGGTCACCGGATCGGGGAAGACCTTCACGATGGCGCACTGCATCGCGCGGGTCAACCGGCCGACGCTCGTCATGGCCCACAACAAGACCCTCGCTGCGCAGCTCTATCAGGAGTTCCGCCGCTTCTTCCCCGAGAACGCCGTCGAGTATTTCGTCAGCTACTACGACTACTACCAGCCCGAAGCGTACGTGCCCAGCACCGACTCGTACATCGAGAAGGAAGCGACCATCAACGACGAGATCGACCGCATGCGCCTCTCGGCTACCCGGTCGCTCTTCGAGCGCCGGGACGTCATCATCGTCGCGAGCGTGTCCTGCATCTACGGCCTCGGATCGCCCGAGGCCTACTACGGGATGATGCTGCCGCTCGAGCGGGGGCAGCGCATCGACCGCGAGCAGATCCTGCGGAAGCTCGTGGAGATCCAGTACGAGCGGAACGACTACGAGTTCACCCGCGGCGTCTTCCGCGTCCGCGGCGACATCGTCGAGGTCTATCCCTCCTACGAGGATCAGGCGGTCCGGATCGAGCTGTTTGGCGACGAGGTCGACGAGCTCGTGCTGTTCGACCCGCTGACGGCCAAAACGATCCGCCGGTGCGACAAGGTGGCGATTTATCCAAAGACCCACTTCGTGACCTCGCGGGACCGGACGAAGCGCGCCGTCGAGACAATCAAGGAAGAGCTGGCGTGGTATCGCGGGCAGCTCGAGTCGGAGGGCAAGGTCCTCGAGGCGCACCGGCTCCACCAGCGGACGATGTTCGATCTCGAGATGATCAAGGAGATTGGATACTGCCACGGGATCGAAAACTACGCCCGGCACCTCACGGGGCGCGCCCCCGGTGAGCCGCCGCCGACGCTGCTCGACTACCTGCCCCCCGACGCGCTGACCATCGTGGACGAGAGCCACCAGACCGTGCCGCAGATCCGCGGGATGTACCACGGGGATCGGTCGCGGAAGGAAGTGCTGGTGGCCTACGGGTTCCGTCTGCCGTCGGCGCTCGACAACCGGCCCCTCAACTTCGAGGAGTGGGAGCACCGGGTGGGGCAGCTCCTGTTCGTGTCGGCCACGCCCGGGCCGTACGAGCTGCACCGGTCCGGCGGGGTCGTCGTCGAGCAGATCATCCGGCCCACGGGGCTGCTGGATCCCGAGATCGAAATCCGGCCGGTGAAGGGCCAGGTCGACGACCTGCTGGCGGAGATCCGCTTGCGCGCCGGCCGACACGAGCGGGTGCTGGTCACGACGCTGACAAAGCGCATGGCGGAGGATCTGACCCAGTACTATCAGGAGCTGGCCGTGAAGGTCCGCTACCTGCACTCGGATATCGACACGCTGGAGCGCATCCAGATCCTGCGCGATCTGAGGCGCGGGGAGTTCGACGTGCTCATCGGCATCAACCTGCTCCGCGAGGGATTGGACCTGCCCGAGGTGTCGCTCGTCGCCATCCTCGACGCCGACAAGGAGGGCTTCCTCCGGTCAGGGGGCTCGCTCATCCAGACCGTCGGCCGCGCGGCGCGCAACATCAACGGCCGGGCCATCATGTACGCGGATACGATCACCGATTCGATGCGCCACGCCATCGGCGAGACCGAGCGGCGGCGCGCCATCCAGGAGGCCTACAACCGCGAGCACGGAATCACGCCGGCCTCCATCGTGAAGAGCATCGACGAGGTGCTGACGAGCGTCTACGAGCGCGATTACGTGACCGTCGCGCCGGAGGACCAGCCGTTCCGGACGCAGGCGGAGCTCGACGCCCACATCGCGGGCCTGCAGGCGCAGATGAAGGCGGCTGCCGCCAACCTCGAGTTCGAGAAGGCGGCGGGGCTGCGGGATCGCATCAAGCAGCTGCGCACGCGCGAGCTCGGGCTCGCGGGGAGCCGTCGCTGACGTGGCGGGCCGCTTCCAGGAGTGGCTCAAGTCGGCGCTGCTCGAGGTCCAGGAGTACGTCATCCTGATCGGCAGGTTCGGCCGGGGCCTCACCACGCGGCCGTTCTACTACCGGGACGTGATCGAGCAGTTCGAGGCCATCGGCGTCGGGTCGCTCACCGTGGTGCTTCTCACCGGGCTCTTCACGGGCATGGTGCTCGCGCTGCAGTCCGGCATGACCCTCGACCAGTTCGGCGCCCGCTCGATGGTGGGCCGCCTCGTCAGCGCCTCGATGGTGAAGGAGCTCGGCCCGGTGCTGACCGGGCTCATGGTCGCCGGGCGCGTGGGGTCCGGCATCGCCGCCGAGCTGGGATCGATGATGGTGACGGACCAGATCGCGGCGCTGCGCGCGCTCGGGACGGATCCCGTCCGGAAGCTGGTCGTACCCCGGATCCTCGCCGGGCTCATCATGGTGCCCCTCCTGACCGTGATTTCCTGCGGCGTCGGGATGGTGGGCGGCTGGATCGTCACGACCAACCTGCTGCGGGTTGCCTCCTCGGTCTACTGGAATGCCGTCGTCCAGGGTCTCTTCATGCAGGACGTCTGGATGGGGATCATCAAGCCATTCTTCCTCGGGTTCACCATCGTGAGCATCGGCTGCCACGTGGGGCTGCGGGCGCGGGGCGGGACTCAGGGTGTCGGGCGGGCGACCACGAATGCCGTCGTGGCCAGCTCGGTCGCCGTCATCGCGGTGGACTACTTCGTGACGCAGCTCCTGATCGTCCTCATGTACTGATGGCCAGTCGACAGCCTGCGCCACGCCCGCCGCTGCTCGAGGAAGCCCTGGCCTTCGGAGGGCCAATTATCG
>DASPFV010000149.1:0-18696 GCA_035620975.1 Vicinamibacterales bacterium | reverse complement strand
CCACCAGATCGAGATCCCCTGGCTGGCGCTCGTGCTCGCGATCCCGCTCTTCCTGGTGGCGTTCCTCTTCTTCGGCAGCCTGATGCTCGGCACGGGATCGCTCGGGTCGAACATGCGTGAGGCCCAGCAGTTCGCGATGGTCTGGTCGCTGACGGCCGCGCTGCCCCTCATGATGATGAGCGTGCTCATCCAGGCACCTCACGGCACGCTGGCGCGCGTCCTCACCTGGCTGCCGTTCACGTCGGGTCCGATGCTGGTGATGCGGGCGAGCATGGATCCCAGCCTGCTGGCCTGGTGGGAAGTGGCCGGAGGGTTTCTCACGCTCGTCTTCTGCACGTGGGCCGCATTGAGAATCGGCGCCCGGCTCTTCCGCATCGGGCTCCTCAACAGCTCTCGCCCGAGCCTGCGCGAGATCGTCAGGCAGGCGAGACTCGCGTAGAACAGCGTCCAGCTCCAGCCAGCCTGTCAGCCCGCATGCGCGCGACGTTCGGCTGGCAGCCGGCCCCGCCTCCGTGGACGGTGCCGCAGGACGACCCCGGACTGCCCGGGGTAGTCTCGCGGGTTCACACGGCTGCAGTGCGGCCCAATCTTTGCTGCTCTCAGCTCTCCCTGAGCAAGGTGCCGGGCTTCCGCGGATTTCACGAATCTGCAGCGGCCCGTCACGGCCAATTGGTTGGCCACCGGACCGTCCATTGTCCGGTCGCGACCGGGAGGACCGATGTCCGAGCCGATCCACCGACTGACAGCCGTCCAGTTCGCGATGCTCGTGGATGCCGCGGTGCTGGATCGCAGGATCGACGCGCTCCACGTGCATCACACGCGCGGGATACGCCAGCGCGACTTTCGCGGTCTCGCCACGCTCGAGGCGCAGCGTGCGCATCAGGTCGACACGTTCGGCTGGCCGGATCTCGCGCAGCACCTGACGATCGATCCGCTCGGCGGCGTCTGGACGGGGCGCAACTGGAACGTGCCGCCCGCGAGCGCTGCGGGGCACAACGGCACGGCCGCGGCCGGGCCGTTCATGATCGTGCTGGCCGGCGACTTCGACCAGGACCGGGACCGGCTCTCGGGCGTCCAGCGCGAGACGTTGATCGACGTCCTGGCGGGGTGGTGCCGTCACGCGCGACTCGAGCCCGCGACGTCCATCGTCTTTCATCGCGATCTCACGGCGCGAACGACGTGCCCCGGCTCGACGGTCGACAAGCCCGCAGTGGTCGGAGCCGTGCAGGAGGCACTCGCCGGGCTCGAGCGATCGAGCGTCCCGCGCGCCGAGTCGTTGTTCCCGGTGCAGCACCTGGCGGGCTTCTCGGTCACGCTCTCTTCCCACGCCGCCGGACTGCCCGCGGCCGAGGTGCCCGAGCACGAAGCGGCCGTCCAGCGGGTGGAGCGTCAGGTCAGGGAAGTGCTCCGGCAACGGCAGGCCGGCCGGCTTCGTCCTGCGAAGCCGATCGGCATACGAGACGCCTCTGAGTGGGCCGACCTCCGTCCCCACGTGGTCAATCTCAGCCGGGGCGAGCTGTCCGAAGCTGGCGAGTTCTCGACGACGACTGCGGACCTCGATGCGATCCTGGACGGCATTCGCGCCTACGCAGCAGCGACTGCCTCGCCCCGGGTGCTCCTGTACGCGCACGGCGGGCTGGTCGAGGAGCGCGGCGCGCTGGAGTATGCGCGAACCATTCGATCCTGGTGGCTCGATCACGGCGTGTACCCGGTGTTCTTCGTGTGGGAGAGCGGGCTGCTCGAGATCCTCCGGCAGTACATCATCGGGCCGCGCGCGTGGACGGACCTGACGGATACCGCCATCGAGATCGCGGCCAGGGGACCTGGCTCGGTGATCTGGAGCGGCATGAAGGAGAGCGCCCGGCGCGCGAGCGCGGAGGACCTCGGGAGCGGCTATTCCGGAGGCGCGAGGCAGTTCGCCGATGGCCTGGCGGCCCTCGTCGCCGACGCGGCTCCCGCGTCCATCACGCTGCACGCGATCGGCCACAGCGCCGGCGCGATCTTCCACTCGCACCTCCTGCCGGCGCTCATCGCGCACGGGCTGACGGTCCAGACGGTGTCGCTACTGGCCCCCGCGGTCCGGGTGGATCTGTTCAAAGAGAAGCTGCTGCCGCACGTCGAGCACCGGCGCGTCCCCCGGCTGACGATGTTCACGATGGAGGAGGACGCCGAACGTCAGGACGACTGCTGGCGCATCTACCGCAAGTCGCTCCTCTACCTCGTCTCGCGCTCCTTCGAAGGCGTGCTGCGCAGGCCGATCCTCGGCCTGCATGAGTCGATCCGGAAGGACAGCGACATGCGCGCGTTGTTCGGACTCGCCGAGGACGGTCGGCTCACCGGCGGCGCCGCGCCGGCGGCGCTGCAGCTCTCGCGCGCGCCGGGCAGCGATCCCAACCCGCTGACCCGCGCGCTCCGGCACGGCGCGTTCGACAACGATCCGTACACGATGAGCGCCGCGCTGCGACGGATCCTGGACGTCGACGATGCCACCGGGCTGGGGTTAGCGGACTTTCCCTGGCCGCCGGCCGAGGACAGGGCGTTCGAGCGGCCCGTGCCGGCCTTCGGCGCGCCGCCGCCCGGAGGCCCATCCGCCGAGCCGGCGGCCGGGCTCGAGGCTCCGGGGATCCAGACGGGGCGGCCCGGACGGCGCACGGCCCTGTGCGTCGGGATCGACGCCTACGCGGACCGCCCTCTTCAGGGCTGCGTGAACGACGCCAGGGCGTGGGGAGCGGCCCTCCGCCGGCTCGATTTCGACGTGCAGTACCTGCTGGATCGACGCGCGACGCGAGCGTCGATGCTCGACGGCCTCCGCGACCTCGTGACCTCGGCCTCGCCCGGAGACGTCATCGTGTTCCAGTACGCGGGCCACGGCACCCAGCTGAAGGACGTCAGCGGCGACGAGACCGATCCGTTCGACGAGGCGATCGTCCCGGTCGACTACGCGGCCGGGGCATTCCTCATCGACGACGATCTCGCGGCCGTGCTGGAGCGGCTGCCCGCGGGCGCCATGCTGACGATGTTCATGGACTGCTGTCATTCGGGGACCATCAGCCGCTTCGCGCCTGCGCTACGCCCGGTCGAGACGGCAACCGAGCGCGTGCGATATCTGCCGGTCGATCCGGCGCTCGAGCTGCGGCACGAGGAGTTCTCCGCGCGCGTTCGGGGCGCCGGCACACGCGCCCGCGAGCGGGCCCTGCCGGGTGTCATCCAGTTCGCCGCCTGCCGCGATGACGAGTACGCCTGGGAATCCGACGGCCACGGCGACTTCACGACCGCGGCCGCGCGCCTGCTCGAAGAGGCGGCTGCGCGGGGCGACACCAACGAGGCTTTCATCAGAGGGGTGGCACGCGAGGTCGCCGTGCGCAACCGGCAGCATCCGTCCTTGCTGCCGCCTGCGCCGGGCTTCAGCCGGCGCACGCTGCTGGCGCCGGCGGAGCCTGCGCGTGATGCTGTGTCGACCGGCGGGCGCGAGGCGGAGCTCGCCTATCACGTGGCGGCGCTCGCGCGGCTGCTGCACGGCGGCGGAGCAGCCTAGTGGCGAGACGGGCATCCACCCCGCGCCGGTCCCGGGCCTCTCGCGCGCCTGCCCCGCCGCCCGGCCCCAGGCGGTATACGCTCGGCGAGGGCATCCAGCGCGGCTGGCACGCGCACCCGTACGATCCCTTCGACGCGCGGCTGCAGCACGGCACGGCCGATCCGATCCTGCCGGATCCCGTCCACCGGACGCTGCTCGTCTACACGCAGGATCCGGCGACGTCTCGAATGGACGTGCCCGTGGCGGCCGCGCGGATTCCGTACGAGCCGCTCGGGCCCGGGCCCCACGGGTGCGTCCTCCGCGTCATCGACGAGAACCGGACGACGGGCGAGCTGTACGAGCCACTCGATCTGGACCGTCTGCCGGCCGTCCACGCGTGCGGGCTGCGGCCGTCCACGATGGATCCGCGGTTCGCACAACAGATGACCTACGCCGTAGCGATGGCGACCTACGACCGGTTCCGGCGCGCGCTCGGCCGCACCCCGGACTTCGCCTTCCTCCCGCACCTGCACGGTCCCTACGCCGACGAGTACCCAGCCATGACCCTGCACGTCCTGCCGCACGCGATGGAGGAGGGCAACGCCTACTACGACCCCGACGGCGGTGCACTCGTGTTCGGCTACACGTTCGCCACGGCGGACGCACCGGGGCTCACCCAGGCCGGTGGCGTGATCTTCACCGCCCTCTCGCACGACGTCATCGTCCACGAGATGACGCATGCGCTCCTCGACGGCCTCCGGGCACGCTTCCTGCTGCCGACCAGCCCCGACGTCGATGCCTTCCACGAGGCGCTCGGGGATCTCGTCGCGTTGTTTCAGCGGTTCCAGTATCGCGAGCTCGTGGCGCGCGGGCTCTCCCAGTCGGACGGCGCGCTCGCGTCGCGGCTCCTCACCGACATCGCGCGTCAGCCCGGGCAGGCGGTGGGCGACGGCCGGAGCGCGCTGCGCACGGCGCTGCTCGCGCTGGGGGAGCCCGACGATCCGGTGCCCGCGTCGGCCCGCTATGACGAGTCCAGGAACGCGCACGATCTGGGCGCCGTGCTCGTCGCGGCGGTGTTCGACGCGTTCCGGTGGATCTTCATGCGGCGTACGGAGCGGCTCCGTCGCCTGCGCGGGCTCGGCACGCCGGCTTCAGCCGAGCTCATCGACCTGCTCGTGGACCAGGCCACGAAGCTCGCGGGTCAGTTCCTGAACATCATCATCCGCGCCGTGGACTACTGCCCGCCGGTGGATCTCACGTTCGGTGAGTACCTGCGGGCCATCGTGACGGCCGACTACGACCTGGTGCCGGAGGATCCCTGGGGCTACCGTGAGGCGTTCGTGCAGGCGTTCCGGCGCTACGGCGTGACGGTCGCCGGCGTGCCCGATCTGAGCGAGGACGCGCTGCTCTGGAGGCCGCCCGAGCGGCGGCTGGGCCAGATCGCCGGCCTCGAGTTCGCTGCGCTCGCCCACCGCCGCGAGCCCGGGCAGATCGGCACGCCCGTCGAGCTCCGCCGCCGCGCCGACGTGCTGGGCGAGTTCGTCACCCGGCCCGGACACCTCTATTACTTCGGCCTCGCCCAGCCGAGGCCCGGACCCGAGGCGATCGAACGACCAGTGATCGAGTCCGTACGAACCCTCCGGCGGGTCGGACCGGACGGCGCCCTCAACTTCGATCTCGTCGCCGAGGTGCTGCAGCGCCGGCGCCTGCCAGACGGCCGCTGGTTCCACGGCGGCGCCACCATCATCATCGGGTCCGACGGGATCGTGCGCTACGCCATCTGCAAGAACGTGCGCAGTCCGCATCGCGAGCAGCGCGTCCGCGACTACCTCGACCGCGCCCCCGCGCTCGCGCGCCAGTGCTTCACTGACGAGCCGCCGCCGGCCAGGGAGAGGATGAGGGCGCTACATTCCTGACCTGCGGTGCACCGGGTGCAGTCGGCACCCAGGGCACCCGGGCCACCTGGTTCACTCCGCAGAAATCATCGAAGAGCCGGCGTCGCCCACGGCGTTCGTCGATGCCGTGTGCGCTGCTCGTAGCCGTAGGCGAGCCGGATGAGGGTCGGTTCGTCCCAGGGACGGCCGAAGAACGTCATTCCGGCGGGCAGCACGCCTCGCGTGTAGCCCATGGGCACGTTGATCGCCGGGAACCCCGTCGTCGGCGAGAAGAACTGGCTGTTGTCGCCGTGCGGCGTGTTCAGGTCGCCGATCAGGCGCGGCGGGTTGCTCCAGGTCGGATACACGAATGCGTCGAGCCTGCCGTCGTCCATCGCCTGGAGAACGGCTTCCCGGACCTGCTGCCGGTACGCCGCTTCGGCCGCGCACGCCGGCGAGTCGGGGCCGTGCCCTGCTGCCGACTGGCTCTGCTCGAGCCTGCGGTGCACGCTCGGGTGAAACCGGCGCGACTTGACGACGTCGTCCAGCGAGCGTGCGGGGACCCGCTCCCCGCGCGAGGCAAGGTAGCGGTTGAGGTCGTATCTGAAGCCGCCGCACGGCGGCGCCTCGTCGGCGCGGCGGACGCGATCGAGGTCCACGCGTACCGGATCCACGATGGTCGCGCCCGCGCGCGCCAGGTCCTGCAGGGCGCTCGCGAACACCTGCAGAACCTCCGCGTCCGCCGTGTCGCGCTCGTACGCCTGGCGCAGCACCCCGATGCGCGCACCCTTCAGGCCGTCGCGCACGAGCGATGCCGAGTAGTCGGGGACGGACGACGGCCGGCCGGCCGGGCTGAACATCCGCGCGATGTCCGTGCCCGGCACCGTGACCGGGTCGTCGGAATCGGGCCCGGCGATCACCTGGAGCACCGCGACGGCGTCGGCGAGGCTGCGGCTCATGGGCCCGGCGATATCCGCGAGCAGGTTGAGGGGCACGACGCCGCTCCGGCTCGTCAGGCCCATCGTCGAACGAATGCCGGCGAGCGCCTGGTGCGCCGACGGCCCGCGGATCGAGTTGCCGGTGTCGCTGCCCAGCCCGATCGCGCCGAAGTTCGCGGCGACGGCAGCCGCCGTGCCGCCGCTCGAGCCGGCGGTGACGCGATCCGGCGCGTACGGGTTCTTCGTGTAGCCGGGGAGGATCGAGCTGACTGTCTCGTAGGGCGAGAACGCCCACTCCGCCATGTTGGACTTCGCGAGCACGAGGGCGCCGGCTTCCCTGAGGCGCCTGACCTGAAAAGCATCCTGCTCGGAAACGAATCCTTCGAGCGCCAGCGAGCCGGCGGCGCTCTGGAGGCCGATCGTCTCGAAGTTGTCCTTCACGATGGCCGGGATGCAGTGAAGCGGGCCCGCCGGACCGCCGGCCGTGAACCGCCGGTCGAGCGCGTCGGCTTCCTCCAGCACGCCCTGGTTCACCTGCACGATCGCGTTGATAGCCGGGCCGTTCTTGTCGAACGTCTCGATCCGCCGCAGGTAGTGCTGCACGAGTGCGCGGCAGGTGAGCTGCCCGGATTTCATCGCCGCGTGAATGCCCGCGATAGTCGCCTCGTCCACCTGGAAGGGGGCGGCCTGGCGGGTCCGCACCAGCGCGGGTGAGGCAAGGGCCAGCGCGACGGCGAGGCACTGAATGAACTTCATGCGGAATTCCGGTTCTGCGGCCCGCATTCTATCCTTCCGTCCTGTACGCCGGCCACCAGCCGCATCTCGTCGTCTGATCCTGAGCCGACCGGGATCGCCAGGGGCTGGAGCGGAGCCCCCCGTCAGCAGGATGCTTCTTCACGACATCCGGTACGCCTTGCGTCAGATGGCGCGGTCGCCTGCGTTCACGGCGGCCGCCGTGTGCACGCTGGCCCTCGCGGTCGGCGCCAACACCGCCATGTTTTCCGTCGTTTACGGCGTACTCATGCGACCGCTGCCGTACCGGGACGCGGATCGGATCGTGCGCCTGTCCGAGGAGCACCCCGGCGGCACGCCGCTCGTCCGGGACGCGGTTCTCAGCAATCTGACGTTCGACGCGTGGTCGCGTGGGCCGCAGACGATCGAGGGGCTCGCCGCGTACTCGAGCCGCGCCTACACAGTCGGGATCGCTGACGGCTCACGCCGCCTCGAGGGCGCGGCCGTCTCGCCAGGTCTGTTCGAGCTGCTGGGGGCGGTGCCCGCGGCAGGACGATTCTTTCTTCCGGAGGAGGGCCGGGACGGCGCCCCGCAGGTGGCCGTCCTGAGCCATGGTGCCTGGGAGCGGTACTTCGGGGCGGACCCGGCGGTCATCGGGGTCCCCATCCGCATCGACGGCCAGCCGCACGTGGTGGTCGGCGTCGGGCCGCGCTGGTTCTATTTTCCGGATCGCGACGCAGAGCTGTGGACGCCCTACGTGGCGACACCGCCACGCGAGGGGAATACGCGGATCGTGTGGGCGCTCGCGCGGCTCCGGCCCGGCGCGACCCTGCAGCAGGCCGAGGCCGAGGGTACGGCAGCCGCGCGAACGGTGAAGCGCCCCGTCAGCGCGACGTTGATGTTCGGTGAGGGCGGGCCGGTACAGGTGCGCGCGCGACTCCTGTCTGACCAGACGACGGCGCAGATCAGGCCCGCGCTCCTCGTCATGACCGCGGGCGTGGGGTTCGTGCTCCTCATTGCGTGTGCCAACGTCGCCAGCCTGCTTCTTGCCCGAGGCGTGGCCCGGACCCGCGAGCTGTCGGTCCGCGCCGCCCTCGGTGCGAGCCGGTCGCGGCTCATCGCCCAGCTCCTGACCGAGAGCGTGCTCCTCTCGATGATCGGAGGAGGTGCCGGCGTGCTCCTGGCGTGGCTGCTTACCGGGGCGCTGCCACTCTTTGCGCCGGAGAGCTTCCCCCGCCTCGGCGACGTTCGGCTGGATGGACTGGTGCTCGGGTTCGCCGCGCTCGCATCGACGCTGGCCGGCGTGCTCGCGGGCCTGCTGCCGGCTTTGCGCCGGACGTCCTCGCTCAGCCTGGCGATGCGGCAGAACGACAGCCGGAGCCACGGACCCCGGCGGGACGTGCTGCGAGCCGGGCTCCTCGCGGGCGAGGCCGCCGTCGGGGTCGTGCTGCTCGTGGGAGCCTCGCTCCTCGGGCGCAGCTTCGTCGCGCTCGTCTCGGTGGACCCCGGCTACGAGCCGCGCAATCTCCTCGTCGCACGCGTGTATCGGGAGGGTCCGGGGAGGGCCGAGCGCGCGCGCTCGCAGCAGTTCGTGAATGCCCTCGTCGAGCGCCTCCGCGCCGGGCCCGGCGTGCTGGCCGCCGGCGCTGCCAACATGATCCCCTTGGGCGAGTCGAGCTACATCTCCGGCTTCGATCTGCCTGGGGCCGGACCTGCGGGCGAGACCGTCTTCGTGCGCGCCCAGACCTACGTCATCACGCCGGGCTACGCCGAGGCCCTCGGCCTCAGGCTGCGGGACGGCAGATTCTTCACCGACGCGGACGCCACGCACGGATGGCAGCGCGTCATCGCGAACCGGGCTCTCGTACGCACCTACTTGAAGAAGGACGGTCCCGCGGTCGGTCGAGCCTTCAACGGCGGCCTTGTCGGGATCGTCGATGACGTCCGACGGGAGGGACTGGATGTGGCGCCACAGCCGGCGATCTTCCTGCCGCACGGCGGAGAGCACGGAATCGAACGTGAGGTGAACGTCGTCATCCGGACGGCAGGGGATCCGCTCGAGGCCGTGCCGTTCCTGCGCAGCGTCGTGCGCGACCTGGATCCCACGGCGGCGCTCGGGCAGGTAGGCCCGATGGCAGGACAGATCGCGCGCTCCGTGGCGGAGCCGAGGTTCGCGGCGATCGCCATCTCCGCGTTCGCTGCCATTGCGCTGCTGCTGGCTGCTGCGGGTCTCTACGGTGTGCTGTCGTACCACGTGACGCAACGCCGGCGCGAGATCGGCGTGCGCTCGGCGCTCGGCGCGTCGCCTCGGCGGATCGTCGGGCTCGTCGTCCGCCAGGGGGTTGCCGTGACCGTCGTCGGGGTCATCATCGGGCTGGCGGCAGCCGCGGCTCTTGCGCCAGGGCTGCGACGACTGCTGTTCGGCATCGAGCCGATCGACCCGCTGTCGTTCGTGCTTGCGCCGGTGGTGCTGCTGCTGGTCGGCATCCTGGCGTGCCTGCTGCCGGCCCGCCGAGCGGCCTCGGTCGACCCGGCTGAGGCGCTGCGCAGCGAATGAATGGTCCGACTTCTGCTCTCGCGGCTGACTCCGGGCTCGCGGTTTCTGGCCGTAGGTGGCGGCTCGCCGGCTGCAGGCTGGGGAGTCGAAGCCGGGCCGAGAGCGCTGAATGAATCAGGCCGCGGCTCGCAGTTCGCAGGCCGCGGCTCGACAGCTGGAAGCTGCGTGTTGCAGGCCCAACCAGTTGCCTACCCGGCCGCGCCGGACCCGCGAAGCCATGAAAGGCGCGCCAGGGGCGCGAGGGGGGGCCGGCGGGGCGAAGCCCCCGCTTTCACCTCAGGATAAGCCCGGCGTCACAGCACTCTCTCGAAGAACCAGAACGCGCCAGCCAGCATGACGGTGATCGATCCGGCGATCGCCACCTGCCGCGCGACGGCGGCGTTCCGCCGCCGCAGCATCGCGAGCGCCGAGGCGACGATCACGACGATCAGCGCCTGGCCGATCTCGACGCCGAGGTTGAAAGCGAAGAGCGACAGACCCAGCGCATGGTCCGGCAGACCCGTTTCGCGCAGCACGCTCGCGAACCCGAAGCCGTGGACCAGGCCGAACCCGAGTGCCACCCATGGCCGGACGTCGCGCCCGCTCGATCCCACGAGCAGGTTGTCGGCGCCGATATAGACGATGCTCAGCGCGATGGCGGGCTCCACGAGGTGACCCGGCGGGTCGAGGATACGCAGCGTGGCGAGCGCGAGCGTCACGCTGTGGCCGAGAGTGAAGGCCGTTATGATCCCGAGCAGCCGCGGGATGGAGCCGCCGAGCAGCAGCAGCCCCACGATGAACAGGATGTGATCCGGGCCGATGGCGATGTGGTGGACGCCCGACGCCGTGAAGGCCTGCAGGACGGCCAGCGTTCCCTGCCGCGTGCCGGTATAGAAGTCCAGCCCCGTGCGGTCGCGGCTGAGCACCGCCTGCCTCACCAGCTCGCCCTGCTCGTAGACGTTGACGAAGGTCTGGTGGTTCGGGTCGTACGGGAAGACGTGGGCCTTCAGAGTCAGGCGGCCGGGAATCCGGTCCGCGCGAGCTTCCCATCGGAGCTCCACCCCGTCCTGCTCCGGGAGAGGCTGCGCCCCGACCACGTTCCATGGCGCCGGCACGCCGTCCAGCTCGAGCCCGACGCGCGGGCCCATCAGGCTGGCGATGGCTGCCTGGCGCTCGTTGACGAACGCGGGGTTCGCGAGCTGCGAGGGATCGGCGATCCGCAGATCGTGCGCAAGGTCGATGCTGTGAAGCACCAGCCGGCCAGAGAGGCCGTTCGATCCGATCTGGATGTCGAGATAGCTGAAGGGAGCCGGGTGCGCCGCGAGCCGGCCGATTGAGAGCGCGAGGAAGGCCACGATCCCGGCCGCGAACCAGGCCCGTGACTTGCGCGAGGGCTCTCCGGGGGACATCCGCGCGATCTTGACCGAGCCGCGAATCGCACGCAAGCCTCGCCGGGCTCGCGGCGGGGCGGGCGTGGGAGGCTCCTTCGGGCTACGGCGGACCAGTCAGGGTCCCGTGCCAACAACGAGAATTAGCGATCCGCTTTGTGCCCGACGGCAGATGGACGTATCGTGGAGCGCATGCCGGGTCGCATGCGGTTCGGGATGTTCGAGTTCGACAGCGACGCGCTCACTCTCAGCCGCGAGGGCCTGACGCTGAGGTTGCAGCCGCAGCCCGCGCGCGTCCTGGCGCTGCTCCTCGAGCGACCGGGGGAGGTCGTGCCGCGCGAAACCCTCCGGCAGCGTGTCTGGAGCGACGGCACGGTCGTCGACTTCGAGCGAGGGCTGAACTTCTGCATTGCGCAGATCCGGTCCACCCTGGGCGACTCCGCCGATTCGCCGCGCTTCATCGAGACCCTGCCGCGGCGCGGCTACCGGTTCATCGCACCGGTGCGCCGGCTCGACGCGGAACCGGCGGCGCCCGACCACATCGCGGCGTCTGCGACTGTGGAGGATAGTCACCGGCTGCGGACCGGCGCCTGGGGCGGACGCCGCGCCGTGGTGCTCGCCACGGCAGGGGTCCTGGCTGTGGCGGTGCTCACCGGTGTGGCAGGATGGCGGATCGCGCTGGATCCTGCGCCGGTCCGCGTCGCGGTGGTTCCGTTCGACAACGAGACGGGTGAGGACGCCCTCGACGCGGTGGCGGCCGGCGTTGCCGACGCGACCGTCGCCCGCCTCTCGACTCCCGATCGGCTGAGGCACGTGAGCGTCATCGGGAACTCCGCCGCGCTCCGCCGCCCCCGCGCTTTCCGCGATCTGAAGGAGATCGGCCAGGCTGTCGAGGCGGATTACGTCGTCCTCGCTCAGATGAAGCGCGACGACGAGCGCGTCAGGCTCATCGCCCACTTCATCCGCGTCTCGGACGAGGCCCACGTCTGGGCGCAGACCTACGATCGGCCGGCGTTCACATTGGACGTGCAGGCCGAGATCGCCGAGGCGATTGCCCAGGCGGTCAGTGCCCGGGTGCGCTGAGCCAGTCGAGGTGCCCTCGCCTGCGTTCCTATCTCACTGCCAGCGAACGGCTTGCTGCCTCACATGATCCTCGCTTGCGTCGGGCGGCTGCGCGCCGCATCCTCCCGGCGGAGGTTCGCTCATGTTCATGTCGCGCCGTGCTTTCCTCGTCGCGTCCGGCGTGGTGCCGGCCACGCCGCTGCTGGGTCAGTCGTCGGGTGCCGAGGTGTCGGGCGTTTCCGACGTGTTCCCGTCGCAGGCCCCGGCCGTCGTCCGCGAAATGGTGGCGGTGTCGCATGGCAACGTCGTCAGGGTGCGGGAGCTGCTGAGCGGGCGCCCGGCGCTGGCGAACGCGGCGTGGGACTGGGGATTCGGCGACTGGGAAACGGCGCTCGGCGCCGCGTCGCACGTCGGAAACCGGGAGATCGCCGATCTGCTGCTGAGGGCCGGTGCACGGCCCAGCCTGTTCTCGGCGGCGATGCTCGGGCAGCTCGAGGTCGTTCGCGCGCTCGTGGCCGCGTCGCCGGGCGTGCAGAAGGTCCGCGGTCCGCACGGCATCACGCTGCTCGCCCACGCGAAGTCGGGCGGCGCGCTGGAGGTCGTGAAGTACCTCGAGTCGGTGGGCGGCGCCGACGAGCGCTACGTCAACGAACCGATGGACGATCGTGAGCGGACGGCGGTCACCGGAGTCTACACCTTCGGCCGCGGGACCACTGATCGGCTGGTCGTCTCGGTGAACGAGCGGACGGGACTGGTGATCAAGCGCGAAGGCGGAGTGGAGCGGAACCTGTTCCACCATGGCGCGCGCGTGTTCCATCCAAGCGGCGCCGAAGCGGTGCGGATCCGGTTTGCCGAAGGCGAGCCGGCGGCCACGGTCGTGATCGAGGACGGCGGGCTGGTGGTGACGGGGAGGCGGCGCTAGCCGGCCGAGCGAGCCGACGCGCCGCCTTCCAACCCGGCGGTTTACTCGAGCGTCACGAAGCGCTCCAGGCGCGCGACTTCCTTGTCGTCCACGTACTTCCCGATCTCGCGGCGGAACTGCTCCATGCTCTTGTACGGGCGGTATTCCTTGAACTCCCGCAGCATGCGCTGCCCGAGGCCGGGGATGGTCAGGATGTCCTCGTCGCTCGCCGTGTTGAGGTTGATCGGCACGAAGACGTACTGCTCCAGCCGCGCGACTTCCTTGTCGTCCACGTACTTGCCGATCTCGCGGCGGAACTGCGCCATGGCCTTGTAGGGCCGATACTCGAGGAACTCGCCGACCATCCGGTTGCCCAAATTCGGGATGAGGAGAATCTCCTCCCGCGTCGCGGTGTTCAGGTTCAGGTGCACGAACGCCTTCCGGTAGACCTCAGTCGCCTGCTCTTTCGTGAGCCCCTTGGCCGTCAGGAACGCGTGCAGGTCGGCGGGCTTCATGAACGGCCGCTGCGCAATCAGCTCCTTGACGATGGCGGTGTTCAGGTGTGGAACGGCGAGCAGGTCCTTCTCGGTGGCCGAGTTGATGTCGAGCAGGCCCTTGCCGACCTGGGCCGACACGGCGGCGGCGATCGCCATCGCGGCCGCCACCGCGAGTGCTGTGCGGATCAGCTTCATGACTCTCTCTCCTTGACGCGAATCGTGTCAGGGCGCGAGGCCCGCGAGATCACCGGCGTCTCGACCTCTGCAGCCTGCAGCCTGGGATGCCGGTAGGTGTAGGCGAGGCCGATGAGCGCGAACAGGAGCATCGTGCCCGGCGCCAGGGCCGGCGTCGCCCCCGTCATGGCCTCGCGGAACAGCTCGAATCCTGCCAGTGAGGGATACATCTCCAGTTCGAACTCCATGCTGCCACGGTAGTGCAGCAGCACGCCGAGCCCGCCGCTCATCGCGGACAGGACGAGGACGCCCTGCAGCGCGCGCATGGGCAGCGGCCCTCGCGTCGCGCCGAGCCAGATCAACGCGACGAGCAGCACGGCGCTCAGCACGAGCGGCACGCGCTGCGCCCAGTCCTCGAAGTGGCCCAGGAGCAGCAGCTCCACGGCGTTGCCCGCGACGCCCAGGATCAGCGTGACGAGGAGGATGCGGCGGACTGTCGCGAGGGCGGGAGGTTCGACGGCCACTGACTTCTACAGCATACGCGGAGATCGGCCGTCCGCTACAATGACAAAACGATGGCGTCGCGGGTGGTGTCGTGCTGTGCGCTCCTGCTGACGCTCTCCGCGGCGGCGCAGCAACCACAGCCGGGGATCGATTCCGATACGCTGATGCGCGATCTGGAGGTGCTGTCGGCCGACGCGATGGAGGGCCGCCGCGCCGGAACGCCGGGCGGCGCCCGCGCGCGAGCGTATATTGTCGAGCGTTTCCGTCGTGCCGGGATCGAGCCCTTCGGGACGACCTACGAGAAACCCTTCACCTTCCGAACTTCGCAGGAGGGACCCGCGCAGCAGGGCGTGAACGTGGCTGGCGCCATTCGCGGGCGCCGGCCGGACGGCCCCTGGATGGCGGTCACCGCCCACTACGACCATCTCGGCGTGCGGAACGGGCAGGTGTTCAACGGCGCCGACGACAACGCGTCGGGCGTGGCCGCGCTGCTCGCCGTCGCCACGACCTTCCGGGATCTGCCACCCGAGCATCCGATCCTGTTCGCGGCACTCGACGCCGAGGAATCCGGACTTCACGGCGCACGGGCGCTGCTGGCCGCGCCGCCCGTTCCGCTGCACTCGATCGCCCTGAACGTGAACCTCGATATGGTCGCGCGCGACGAGTCCAACGAGCTGTTCGCCGTGGGAACCCATCACTACCCCTTCCTGAAACCCTATCTCCAGGACATTGCGGTTCCTCCGGTCGAGCTGCGGTTCGGACACGACGGGCCGAACGCGATGGGAACCGACTGGACGCGCGATTCGGATCACTTCGTCTTTCACCAGGCGGGGATCCCGTTCGTCTACTTCGGCGTGGAAGATGCGGTCCACTATCACAAGGTGACCGACGATGCCGAGACGGTGTCGAAGGCGTTCTTCGTGGCAGCCGTGACGACCATTGCGATGGCGATACGCCGGCTCGACGCCCACCTCGGCGCCATCCGCCGGAACAGGAAGTAGCACTCCTTCGTCAGATTGGGCTCAGCGATCAGCCGTGCGCGTCCAGCAGCGCGCGGACAGTCTCGAGCGTGTCCGCGTCCTCAGGGCGCTTGTCGCGCCGCCACCGCAGCATCCGCGGGAACCGGACGGCGACCCCCGACCGGTGCCGGGTCGAGCGCGCGATGGCCTCGAATCCCAGCTCGAACACGTGGAACGGCTCGACGTGCCGCACCGGCCCGAACCGCTCGCGCGTGTGGCGCCGGATCCACCGGTCGAGCTCGGCGATCTCCTCGTTCGACAGTCCGGAGTACGCTTTCGCGACGGGAATCAGCTCGCCCTGGTCCCAGACGCCGAACGTGTAGTCGGTGAGGAGGCTGGCGCGGCGGCCGCTCCCCGGCTGCGCGTAGATCAGCACCGCATCCATCGTCAGCGGCTCGATCTTCCATTTCCACCAGTCGCCGCGGCGGCGGCCGACCCTGTACGGCGACGAGCGCCGCTTGAGCATCAGGCCTTCGACGCCACGCGCGCGTGAGTCGCGGCGCCGCGCCGCCAGCTCGTCCCAGCTCCCCGCGTCGAGGGTCGGCGAGGGGCGCAGGATGCCGCGCCCGTGCGGCTCGAGGCGCTGGAGCAGGCGGGCGCGCCGCAGATCGAGCGGGAGGGGCCGCACGTCCCGGCCCTGATCCTCCAGCAGGTCGTACGTCATGAACACCACCGGCACCGTCCGGGCGAGCTGCGCCACCTGCTTCTGGCGTCCGATCCGCTGCTGAAGGGCCGCGAAGGGCAACGGTCGGTCGTCGCGGAAGCCCAGGACCTCGCCGTCGAGCACCGTACCGTCGGGGAGGTGCGTCGAGGCGGCCGCGATCTCAGGAAAGCGCAGCGTGATCAGCTCTTCGCCGCGCGACCACAGGTGGACGGCGCCCGCGCGCCGGACGAGCTGAGCGCGGATTCCGTCCCACTTCCACTCGACGAGCCAGTCGGACACGCTCCCGAGCGTGGTCGGATCGACGTCGAGCGGCGACGCCAGACAGAACGGATACGGCCGCGACAGGTCGTCCTGCGTGCGCTCGTGCGCGAGCAGGCCGGCGTACCAGTCGCCCGACGGTGTCCAGTCGCCCATCAGGCGCGCCGCGATCGTCGTGGCCGGCAGGCCCGAGGCATCCGACAGCGCGCGCACGACGAGCGTGTGCGAGACGCCGACGCGCAGCTCGCCCGTGAGCAGCTTGAGCAGAATGTAACGCTGGAGGCGATCGAGCGTCCGCCACCAGGATGTCACCTGCGCCTGTTGTGCGGCTGCGTCGAGATCCCGGAGCCGGAGCACGCGTCCCTCGACCCACTCGGCGAGCGGTAGATCGGCAGCGCCTGCGGTCGGCAGCTGGTCCAGCACCAGCGCGGCAGTTTCCGCGCCGTCGCCGACGGCCGAGTAGCACTCCTCGAGCAGCCAGGCGGGCAGCCCCGTGGCGGCGAGCGTCCAGTCCCGGATCGAGATGTACGAGACGAGCCGCTTGAGACGCCTGCCGATGAGGAAGTAGACGGCCCACGCGGCGTCCGCGGGCGGCGTCGACGCGAAGTACGCCGACATCGCCCTGATCTTCGCGTTGGTCGACGTCGTCCGGTCCAGGGCGTCGTACAGGGCGGCGAAATGGCGCATGCAGATCAGCGTCGGAGATGCAGCGGTTCCAGGCTGCGCCGCCAGGGCCGCGCGCCGAGACGCGAGCGGAACTGCGTCCCGCGGGCTGCGAGCGGCTGGTACCCGCGAGTTGGACGCTTCCAGCGTCAGCCGGAAGGTCGCCCGCCTCAGTCGCCCGTCGGCTCTCCTTCCCATGCCGTGCGCATCACCCCGGCGTCCCGCCCCTGCTCGCGCAGGTAGCGGGCGAACGGTTCGGCGAACCCGTGGGTCGCGAGCACGCGGCCGGCGCCGGTTTCCGTGACCGTGTCCAGCAGGCCCGGCCAGTCGGCGTGATCGGAGAGCACGAAGCCGCGGTCGAACGCCCGCTGCCGGCGCACGCCGCGCACGCGCATCAATCCCGACGCAAACGCATCGGATATCTCGCCGAGCCGCCGCATCCAGGGGGTGCCGCGCGCCAGGAGTGGCGCGAGCACCAGCTCCCCGCCAAAGGAGGATCCCTTCGGCCGATCCGTGGCGGTCCGCACCGGGAGCAGCCGTACGCCGGCTTCCCGATACGCCTCGATCATCGGCGTGAGCATCCCGTGCACATACACCAATCGATCCGTGCGCCGCGCCAGCTCGGCCAGCACGCGCTGCGCCTTGCCGATGGCGTAGCAGAAGAGGACTGGCGTCCGGCCGGCCTCGGCGCTGTCGCGCCACCACGCCAGCACCTCGGCGATCACGTGATCCGTCGAGTCCCAGCGATACACGGGCAGACCGAAGGTCGATTCGGTGATGAAGGTGTCGCACGGGACCGGCTCGAACGGATCGCAGGTCGGGTCCGCCGCCCGCTTGTAGTCGCCGGACACGACCCACACGCCATCCGGACCCTCGATGCGTACCTGTGCGGATCCCAGCACATGCCCCGCGGGATGCAGGCTGACGCGCACGCTGCCGAGGGTCAGCGGTGCACCGTAAGGCAGGGCCTCGATGACGCCCTGGCCCCCGAACCGGCGGTGGAGGAGGGGCGCGCACGGCTCGACGCACAAGTAAGCGTCGCTCCCGGATCGGGCGTGGTCGCCGTGCGCGTGCGTGATGACCGCGCGCGGGACAGGCTGCCAGGGATCGACGTAGAAGTCTCCGGCGGCGCAGTAGAGGCCGGCCGGGGTCTCGGTGAGCATCGCTGTCAGATATCAGCTGTCAGCCATCAGCTGAGCTGAAGCTGACAACAGTGGGCAGCAGCAGCTCCGAGCTGCCGGTCCGGCCAGCTCGACGGCCGGACCCTTGTTGGTGAGAGCCGACAGCTGTTTACGGCAGGACCACGGGCGGCGTTGCACGACCGCTCCTCGCCCGAACGAGCTCGAGCACGATTGGGATCAGCGACACCGCGATGATCACGAGCGCCACGGCCCAGAAGTTCTCCTTGATCACCGGCACGTTGCCGAATGCGTAGCCGAGTCCGAAACACGAGACCACCCACAGGATGGCGCCGGTCACGTTGTAGAACGCGAACGCCGGGTACGACATCGATGCCGCGCCGGCCACGAACGGCACGAAGGTCCGGACGATGGGCACGAAGCGGGCCAGCACGATGGCTTTCCCGCCATGCTTCTCGAAGAACGCATGCGCCCGGTCGAGATGTTCGCGCTTGAGCGCCCGCTGCACCCACGTGGAGCTGTCGGTCGCGACGAAGACACGCGGACCGATCGACCGCCCGATGCTGTAGTTGACGGCGTCGCCCACGATGGCCGCAATGATGAGCAGCGAGCCCATGATCACCGGATCCAGCAGGCCTGCGCCGCAGAGCGCGCCGGCGGCGAAGAGCAGCGAATCGCCGGGCAGGAAGGGTGTGACCACGAGTCCCGTTTCCGCGAACACGATGGCGAACAGCAGCCCGTAGACCCAGCCGCCGTAACTGGCCGTGAGCTCGAAGAGGTGCTTGTCGAGGTGCAGGATGAAATCTATCGCAGCGCCCATCGGGACATTGTGA
>DASPFV010000148.1:0-11891 GCA_035620975.1 Vicinamibacterales bacterium | reverse complement strand
AGCAGCGGGACGTTCCGTCGCTGCGAGGCGCGCACGGCCGCCGCTGCCACGGCGCGCGACACGGTACCCTTCAGGTAGTCCGAGACGAGGATGGCGTCGGCCGCGCCCGAGAGCTCGTCGAGCTTCCTGAGGACCGTCTCTTCGACCTCGCCGCCGATTTCGTGATCACGCTCGTAGTCGATGCGGGCCACCTGCTGGTTCCGCGTCGTCACGACCCGGAGCTTGCGGGTCGTGCAGCGGGCCGGGTCGCTGACCACGCCGGAGATGCCGATCGACGCAATCATGAGCTGCTGGCAGAGGCGTCCGGCATCGGCATCGTGTCCGACGACGCCAATCACTTCGACGCGGCCGCCGAGCGACACGACGTTGCTCGCGACGTTGGCGGCGCCGCCCAGCCGATACTCCTCCTGCTCGAACTGGACGACCGGTACCGGCGCCTCCGGCGAGATGCGCTCCACCCGCCCGATGACGAAATGGTCGAGCATCACGTCGCCGATGATGAGCACGGTCTTGCCCGAGAGCCCCTCGACCAGATCGTCAGGCCGCCTGTGAGTCGTCATGAGTTGGCGTGCATCCTAGGCTGCGCGCGGCGGGCGCACCACCGCGGGCACGGCGGAACGCTCTGCCGCGTACGGCAGCGTCACGAGGACCAGGAACAGCATCAGGAACTCGGAATCGCCGAAATTGTATTCGAACAACCCGGCCGCCAGCATGGCGACCACCACAGCGAGCCCGGCCGTGGCGAGCGAGGGGACGGCCGTCCGGCGCTTCAGGCTGAGGAAGTCCCGGAACAGCACGACGATGAACCAGCACCAGATGCCGAGCGCGGGCAGGCCCCGCTCGGCGGCGATCTGCAGCGGGACGTTGTGGAGATGCGGATTCAGCTGCCGGACGGCGCTCGGGTCGCGGTACGCGGGATAGACCTGGATGACCATGTCCGGGCCGACGCCGGTGAGCGGATCGTCTTTGATCATCCGGAAACCGGAGCGGAACATCGCGATGCGGTCGCGGTTCGACTCCACGGTGGCGCCGGCCGTCTCCGTCGTCCGCGCCAGCTGCTGCAGGCTGAACATCGAGGAGAGGCGCTCGGTCACCTGCGCCGGGGCGATCGCCACGAACACGCCGACCGCCACGGGCAGCAGCGCGACCAGCCGGAAGTCGCGCAGCAGGCAGAGGGTGCCGATGCCCGCGCAGGCGCCGACCCAGGCGTTGCGGCTCAGGGTCAGCGCAAGAGCGACGACGAGCGCCGGCATGACCATGACCGCCCAGGCCCGGTCCTGCCGGCGGAACAGGATCCGCGCCGCCGCCGCGCACGCCACGAGCATGATCACGCCCGAGTACGTCATGTAATGCGAGGCGAGCCCCTGCACCCGGCGGACGAGATTGTCATGGCCGAGGATGCCGTACTGCACGATGCCGTACACCGCATGGATCGCGCCGGCCGTGATGATGACGTCGACCGCCGTGAGCGTGCGGTCGCCGCGGAGAAGCCGGTAGGCAATCGGGACGATGGCGAACAGCACGAGCTGCTTGCTGTCCCTGAAGCTGACGGCCGGATCGAGCGAGAACAGCGAGGCCACGAGCGTCGCGCCGGCGTAGGCGAGCAGCGGCCAGAACATCGCCGGCCACTCGATCCGCTCACGGTTGCGGATGACCAGCGCCAGCCAGAGCAGTGTCGTGAGCGCCAGCAGCATCCCCGCCGCGGCGATCGAAAACTGGAGGGCGGCCATGAACGCCAGCAGCGTCACGCAGCCGGCCTTCTCGAGCCCCGGGAGCCGGTTGGACGGACTCATCGCATGGCACCTGCCGCCCGCTCCGCCGCGGCGATGACCTGAGCGGGCGCGAGCGTCGTGAGACACCGGTAATCCCCGTGGACGCAGACGCGCTGCTCGCAGGGCCGGCAGGCCAGCCGCTCTACCGCGACGGTCTCGGTCGGGATGGCCGGGCTGCGCCAGGGGAGCGAGCGCTCCGGCAGCGTCGGGCCGAACAACGCGACGATGGGCGTGGTCGTCGTGGCGGCGATGTGCAGCGGCCCCGAGTCGCCGCCGACGAAGAGCGTGCTGCGCCCGACCAGCGCCCGAAGCTCCGCCAGATCGAAATCGCCGAACTCGAGCACGCGGGCTGCTGCTGCCGCGCCAAGCTCCGCGCGCGCGGCTCGCGCGATCCGGTCGGCAGCGGCGTGGTCGGACGGTCCCGACGTCAGGATCAGGCGGCAGCCCGGTCTGGCCGAGGCGAGCTCGGCTATCAGCCGGACGAAGGAGGCTTCCGGCCAGCGCCGGAACGGGTTCCCCGCGCTCACGTGCACGACGACGATTTCATCCGCGCTGTCGACCCCCGCCACCCGCAGCCGCGCATCGATCGTGGCGACAGCCGCGGCCTCGAGCGGCATCTCGACCGGATCCCGACGGGGATCAGGCTCATCGCCCGGCCAGCCCGGAACAGCGGCAAGCAGGTCCCACTGGTTCGCCACGGAATGTCTCGGGCGGAGCTCCCGCGGACGCGACACCCCGCGCGTGTACATCCAGTGGCGTCCGGGCATCCCGTAACCGATACGCTCCGGCGCACCGGTCGCCCAGGCCAGCCATGCGCTCCGGGGACCGCCGTGCATGTCAATCACCACGTCAAATTTCGCGGTACGAAGCCGCTGCGCGAGCCGGACGTCGTCGATCAGTCGTCGAATCCCCCGGGTCCTCGGCACCACGATCACCTCGTCGAGATGGGGGTTGCCACGGACGACGGGTGCGGCCTCACGCTCGACCAGGTACGTGAGTCGGGCACCGGGAAATGCCCGCCGGAGCGCCCGCAGCGCCGGTGTGGTGAACACGACGTCGCCGATGAGCCGCAGGCGAATCACCAGGATGTTCACGTCACGGTTCTATCGTCGCCTCCTCCAGCAGCATGACCGGGATGTCGTCTTTGATCGGATACACGCGCTTGCACTGATGGCACTTGAGCGCGCTGCCGTCCTTGACGAGCTCGACCTTCGTCTTGCAGTGGGGGCAGGCCAGGATCTCGAGCAGCTCGGGGTCTACGGGCATTGGCGTCGACTCCGCGGGACCGTCGCGACCTCGGGGGCTGCCGTGGTCGCTATGTGAACACGGGCCAGCCGGGAACCAGTGGTACTCGTTTCAGCGCCGACGGTTGCGACGTCGGCACTATACCAGAAGCCGTTTGCGTCCCCCGGCCGCCAGGGGTCATTATAGTCAGCGATGCAGGTCATTCTGCCTGGTCTGCTGGCGGCCGTTCTCCTCTCGACCTCCGGCGGAGCGGCGCCTGGCCAGTCGTCGGCTGCCGAGGCAGCGTACTACTTTCTGATCGGGCGGCATCTCGAGGGCCAGGGCAGAATCGACGAAGCCATCGCGGCCCACAAGAAGGCAATCGAGCTGGAGTCGGGCTCTGCCGAGCTGCGGGCCGAGCTGGCGGGGCTCTACGCGCGCCAGGACCGGGCGCTCGAGTCGCTCGAGATGGCCGAATCCGCCCTCGAGCGCGACGCGTCCAACAGCGAGGCCAACCGCGTTCTCGGCTCGATCTATGCGGCGTACGCGAACGAGCGTCAGGCGATCCGGCCCGGCGACAATCCCACCCAGTATGCGGCCCGTGCGATCGCCGCACTCGAGCGCGCGCGGGAGGGGGGTGGCGGCGACAGCGGCGTCGACCTCACGCTCGGACGGCTCTACGTGCAGACGGGCACCTTCGAGAAGGCCGTTCCGATTCTGCAGCGGCTCGTGTCCGCGCAGCCCGGCTACGCCGAAGGTGCGTTTCTGCTGGCCCTCGCCCAGGAGGGAGCCGGCTGGATTCCCGACGCCATCTCCACGCTCGAGCGCCTGCTGGCCGAGACGCCGTCGTTCTACCGAGGCCAGGCGCGGCTCGCGGAGCTCTACGAGCGCGAGCGTCGCTGGGTCGATGCGGCGGACGCGTACGCCCGCGCGCAGGCGCTGAATCCGCGGAGCGCGGGCCTGACGACACGCCGCGCCGCTGCGCTCATCAACGGCAGGCGACCCGCGGAAGCGCGCGACCTGCTCACGAAGACGCTCGAGTCGTCGGGCCAGAAAGCGGCCGATCCGATGGTGCTCTATCTGCTGGCCGAGTCGCAGCGCGCGCTCGGCGAGCTGCCGGCAGCGCGCGCCACCGCGGCGCGACTCCTCGAGGCGGACGCCAGCGACGTCCGCGGGCTCCACGTGATGTCGCTCATCCTGCAGGAGCAGGGAGAGCACCGGGAGGCCGAGCGGGTGCTCCGCCAGCTCATCGCGCGCGATCCGCGCGACGCCAACGCGCTGAACTCGCTCGGGTACATGCTGGCCGAGCGGGGTGAGCGCCTGGAGGAAGCCGTCGAACTGCTGCAGCGCGCGCTGAAGATCGACCCCGACAACCCTTCCTATCTCGACAGCCTCGGCTGGGCCTACTTCCAGCAAGGCCGGCTGGATCTCGCCGACCCGCCGCTCACGACGGCGGCGGCGAAGCTGCAGGACAGCTCGGTGGTGCAGGACCATCTCGGCGACCTTCGGTACAGCCAGGAGCGGTTCGCCGACGCCATCGCCGCCTGGGAGCGCGCGCTGTCCGGGGATCACCAGTACATCGAACGCGGAAAGATCGAGAAGAAGCTGCGTGACGCTCGCTCGCGGATGACGCGGATGAAATGAGGACGCGGCGGCTGAAGGCGCCGGGTGCCGCCTGCGTGCTTCTCGTCGCGGCCTCGGGATGCGCGCCGCGGCTGGCTCCCCTGCCGACGGGACCCGGCACGCCTGCCGCCGACGCACGGACGCGTCTCGCGCAGGCCGTCGAGGCCTGCCGCGGCGTCCGGACGCTGATCGGAGTGGCGTCGCTGTCGGGCCGGGCCGGCGGCACGAGGCTGCGTGGCAGCATCGAGGTGGGCCTCGCAGAGCCCGGGCGCGCGCGCCTGGAAGCGCCGGGGCCATTCGGCAGCCGGCCGATTTTCGTCTTCGTCGCCCGTGATGCCGCGGCCACGCTGCTGCTGCCGCGCGATCGCCGGGTCCTTCGTCACGCATCCCCCGAAGCCGTCGTCGACGCGCTGGCTGGCGTCTCGCTCGGGCCCGATCAGCTGCGGACGGCGCTGTCGGGCTGCGGGCTGGGAAGCGGGCCCCCGGGCAGCGGACGCTCGTACGGCAGTGACTGGCTGGCGGTCGACGAGGGCAATGCCGTCCAGTGGCTCCGACGGAGCGACGATCGGTGGCGCCTGGTGGCCTCCGTCGCCGGAGCGCTGGAGGTCCGTTACTCTGACTTCGCGGCGGGCCGTCCCTCGACGATCCGCATCCGGCGGGGGTCGGACGAACGGACCGATCTGGTCCTGCGGCTGTCGCAGGTGGACCTGAACGTCCCAATCGAGCCGGCGGCCTTCGAGCTCGAGATCCCGCCCGACGCGCAGCCGATGACGCTCGAGGAGCTTCGTCGGGCCGGGCCGCTCGGCGAGGGGCTCCAGTGAGCCCGGCGCGCGTCCGGGCCAGGGGGCATGCCAAGGTGAACCTCGATCTCCGCGTGCTCGGCACCCGACCGGACGGATATCACGAGCTGCGCACGGTCTTCCAGGCGATCGAGCTGCACGATGTCATCACGTGCGTGGCGCGGCGCGGCCCGTTCGTCCTGAAGTGCCGGACGCCGGGCGTCCCGCTCGACGCGACCAACCTGGTATCGCGGGCGGCGTCGGCGCTGTGGACGGAGATGGGGCGCGAGGGCGGAGTCCGGGACGTCCAGATCGCGATCGAGAAGCGGATCCCGCTCGCCGCGGGGCTGGGCGGCGGGAGCGCGGACGCGGCTGCCGCGCTCCTCGCGCTGGCGAGGCTCTGGGGCGGCGCCCCTATGATCTTTCTCCGCGAGCTCGCCAGCCGGATCGGGGCGGACGTGCCGTTCTTCCTTTCCGGAGGCACGGCGCTCGGGCTCGGCCGTGGGGAGGAGATCTACCCCCTCGTCGACCTGCCACGGTACTGGGTGGTGATCGTGCGCCCGCCCTTCGGGGTGTCGACCGCCGAGGCGTACGCGTGGTACGACGAGGATCGGGCGGCCGGCCTCCGGGAGCCGCGGGAGCTGCAGGTGCTGCCGGTGCCCTGGCCGACGCGCGCCGCGCAGATGATCAACGACCTCGAGCCGCCGGTCGTGCGCCGCCACCCCGAGATCGGGGCGCTGCGCAGCCTGCTGCGGGAGGGAGGGGCCGTGGCCTCGGCCATGTCGGGCAGCGGCTCAGCCGTCTTCGGATTGTTCCGCAGCCGCGCTGCCGCGGCCCGGCTGATCCGTCCGCTCTCGCGCGCGGGCTCACGCGCGTGGCTCACGCGCACGCTGAGCCGAGCGGAGTACGAGCGCCGGGCGCGTCCGCTCGCGCCGCGGAATTGACCGGGCGACTGGCTCCCGTATACACTGAATCTCTTGCGGAGGTGCCCGCGGACCGCGCAGGGTCGCCACGCGAGCGGCGGGGGGTTGCCTGCCGGGTGCGGTCGACGTTTCCAAGATCAGGTTGCGCGCAGGCGTGTCCCGCGGGGCCGCCGTTGGCTGACCCTCGCGGGTAGTCGGTGGGGCGTGGCCAAGCGGTAAGGCGCGGGACTTTGGATCCCGTATTCGAAGGTTCGAATCCTTCCGCCCCAACCAGTTACGGGAGCACGCGTTCGGTGAGATCGGCCGTATGAGTCGAGGACAGCTGAAGCTGTTTTCCGGCAGCGCCCATCCGGCTCTGGCCGCCGAGATCGGAGAGTTCCTGGGGGTATCACCGGGCCATGCGCGGCTGCAGCGGTTCCCCGACACGGAGGTGTCGTTTCAGATCGACGAGAACATCCGCGGCACTGACGTCTTCCTGGTGCAGCCCACGTGCGCGGATGTCGATCGGCACCTCATCGAGCTGTGCGTGATGATGGATGCGTTCCGCCGCTCGTCGGCGTCGCGCATCACGGCGGTGATTCCGTACTACGGTTACGCGCGGCAGGATCGGAAGGACAAGCCGCGCGTGCCGATCTCGGCCAAGCTCGTGGCGAATCTGCTGAGCGCGGCCGGCGCGAACCGGGTCCTGACCATGGATCTGCACAAGGCGCAGATCCAGGGCTTCTTCGACATCCCGGTGGATCACCTGTTTGCGGCGCCGGTGATCATCGACTACTGCGCGCGGCTGCAGCAGCCGGATCTCACGATCGTGTCACCGGACGCGGGCGGCGCCGAGCGGGCGCGGGCCTACGCCAAGCGGCTCGACGCGGAGCTGGCCATCATCGACAAGCGGCGCAGCGACGATGGCACGACGGACGTGATGAACGTGGTGGGCGACGTGACGGGTCGGACCTGCATCATCCAGGACGACATCATCGACACGGCCGGCACGATCGTGAAGGCGGCGACCGCCTTGAAGGACAACGGCGCCAGGCGCGTGCTGGCATGCGCGGTGCACGGCGTGCTCTCCGGCCCCGCCATCGAGCGGCTGGAGGCCGCGCCGATCGATCAGGTGATCATCACCAACACGATTCCGCTCAACGGCGAGCGGGCGCGCTGCTGCAAGAAGATCAAGCAGCTGTCGGTGGCGCGGCTGCTCGGGCAGGCGATTCGGAGCATTCACGAGGAGACGTCGGTCTCCTCGCTCTTTGTGTGAACGAGCGCTCTCAGCTGGACGCTGGGAGCCGGAGCCGAGAGCTGGTCATGAACGCAACATTGCAGGCGGAGAAGCGGGACGAACGGGGCAAGAACGCGGCGCGCCGACTCCGGGCGTCCGGGCGGATTCCGGCGGTCCTCTACGGGACGGAGAAGAACAGGGCGGTCGAGATTGCGGTCGATCCCAAGGCGCTGCTGCGGATCCTGCACTCGGAGTCGGGCGTGAACACGCTCATCGGGTTGCAGCTCGACGGCGGCGACACCCGGGTCATGGTGAAGGAGTACCAGCTCGACCCGATCGATCACAAGCTCCTGCACGCCGACTTCTTCCAGGTGGCGATGGATCGGGCCATCACGGTGACGGTGCCGGTGGTGCTGAAGGGCGAGGCCCGCGGCGTCAAGCAGCAGGGGGGCATCATCGATTTCGTGCACCGCGAGATCGAGATCGAGACGCTGCCGGGCGACATTCCGGAGAGCATCACCATCGACGTGTCGGAGCTGATGCTGAACCAGGGCGTCCGCGTGCGCGACCTGAAGATCGAAGGGGCGCGCTGGAAGCCCGTGAGCGAGCCCGACACCATGCTCGTCCACGTCGTCGCGCTGAGGGCGGAGGAGGAGCCGGCCCCAGCCGAGGCCACCGCTGCCGTCGCGGCGCCGGCCGAGCCCGAGGTGATCAAGAAGGGAAAGACCGAGAAGGACGAGGAGTAGCCCCGGACGCGACGGGCGTGCGCCTCGGTTTCCGGTGAAGCTGATCGTCGGACTCGGCAATCCCGGCCGGAGCTACGCCGGGACCCGGCACAACGTGGGGTTCGAGGTCCTCCAGGTGCTGGCGGACCGGCACGGGCTGTCGTGGGAATCGGCGCCGGCCGACGCGGTGATGGCGAAGTGGCGGGTCGCGTCCGCGCTGCTCGTGAAGCCGCTGACGTTCATGAACCGCAGCGGCTTCGCCGTGCAGCAGGTGATGCAGTTCTACAAGGTGGCGCTGCCGGATCTGCTCGTGGTGGTCGACGAGGTGCAGCTCGAGCTCGGCCGGCTGCGCACGCGGCGCTCGGGATCGCCCGGCGGGCACAACGGCCTCCGGTCGCTCGTCGAGCAGCTCGGGACCGAAGAGTTCGCCCGGCTGCGGATCGGAGTGGGGCGCGGCGATGGCCGTCGCGATCTCGCCGACCACGTGCTGAGCACGTTCGAGCCGGACGAGCGCGAGGCGGCGCGGGATGCCGTGGCGCGGGCCGCCGACGCGGTCGAGGTGTTCGTGGCGGAGGGCATCGAGCCGGTGATGAACCGGTTCAATCGTCGGGAAGAGCAGGAGTAAGCCACATATCTTTCTCCTTGCCGGCCGCGGGTGGCCGGCCGCTCAGTCCAGAAGGAGACACATGAGCACGACCAGACAGTACGAGCTCGTCTACATCGTCACACCCGAGGCCTCCGATCAGGAGGTCGCGGATCTCCACGCGCAGATCGAACAGATCGTCCAGCGGTTCAGCGGCACCCTCGACAGGACTGAGAACTGGGGCCGGCGGAAACTGGCGTACGAGATCGGCCACCAGCGCGAAGGCAACTACGTCGTCGAGACCATCAGCGGCTCGGGCGAGCTGATGAAGGAAATCGATCGGCGGCTGCGCGTGATCGATCAGGTCATCCGGCACCTGGTCGTCCGGGTGGACGAGGAGTTGCGCGTGGCCGAGCGGACGCGCGCCGCGCGGAAGGCGACGCAGGCGCGGCGGCGCACGGCGCGCGGGCTGCCGCCCGAACCGGTGCCCGGCGAGAGCCGGGGCGATGCGGATCACGACGAGGAGCGTGAGGGCCTGGAGGTTCAGCGATGAGCGACGAACGGAGCGGGCGGGGGCGCGGGGCGAAGGGCGGCGACCGCGACAAGGGCAAGGGCGACGCGCCGCGTCGCGGCGGCTTCTTCCGCCGTCGCCGCGTGTGCAGGTTCTGCGCGGAGAAGATCGATTACATCAACTACAAGGACGTGCGGCTGCTCGCGCCGTTCGTGCCCGAACGCGGGAAGATCCAGCCGCGCCGGATTTCGGGTACGTGCGCGATGCACCAGCGCAAGCTCCAGACGGCCATCAAGCGTGCCCGGCAGCTGGCGCTCATTCCGTACGTGACCGACTGACCCGGTAGACCCGGAGATTCCCGAGCCATGGAAGTCATCCTGCGAGAACACGTGGACCACCTCGGACGCCGCGGCGACGTCGTCAAGGTCGCCGAGGGCTACGCGCGCAACTACCTGCTGCCGCGGAAGCTGGCGCTGGCGGTGACGGAAACCAACAAGCGCCAGATCGAGCGCGAACGCAAGGCGGCGGAAGCCCGCGATGCCGAGGAGCGGTCGCAGGCCGAAGCGCTGGCCCAGCGCATCACCCAGCTCGAGCTGGAGATCGCGCGCCGGGTCGGGGAGAACGAGACCCTGTACGGATCAGTGACCTCGTCCGACATCGCGCAGGCGTTGCAGGCGCAGGGGGTCGAAGTGGACCGGCGGAAGATCCAGCTCCCCGAGCCGCTGAAGACGCTCGGCGAGGTCACGGTGCCGCTCAGGATCCACCGCGAGGTCGTGGTGCAGCTCCGCGTCAAGGTCGTGCCGGAACAGAAATAGTCCTCGCGGGCCCGGGGCCGGCCGGGCCCGCGTTCACGTCGGCCGCGCGATCGCGGGCAGGCTGGTGTATCCTGCTGTGCATCCATCGCGCAGGATCGCCCGTTCCGTTCCATGGCCGACACCGTCGCCCCTCCTGAACGTACTCTGCCCCACAGCCTGGACGCCGAGAAGTCGGTGCTCGGTGCGATCCTGATCTCGAACGAGGCGTTCAACCACGCGGCGGAGCTGATCGACGCCCGCGATTTCTTCCGCGACGCGCACCGGCGGATCTTCGACCGGATGGTGGCGCTCAGCGAGCGCGGCGATGCCATCGACTTCCTCACGCTGAAGGAGGAGCTGCTCAGGGCGGGAGATCTCGACGAAGTGGGCGGCCCCGCCTACCTGGCGTCGCTCGCCGACGGCGTGCCCCGCTCGGCCAACGTCGAGTACTACGCGCGGATCGTCAAGGAGAAATCGACCCTCCGCAGCCTGATCCACTCGGCCAACAAGATCCTGGCCGAGGCGTACGAGGCCGAGCAGGAGCCGGACCTGCTCCTGGACGAAGCCGAGCGGGCGATCTTCGCGATTGCCGAGGACCGGATTCGCGCCGGGTTCGTGCCCCTGCGGGACCTCGTCCAGAGCAGCTTCACGACCATCGAGAAGCTGCAGCAGCACAAAGGGCTGGTGACCGGGGTGCCGACGGGCTTCGCCGACCTCGACGCGATGACCTCGGGGCTCCAGCCGTCGGATCTTGTCCTCGTGGCGGCGCGGCCCTCGATGGGGAAGACCAGCTTCGTGCTCAACGTGGCGCAGCACGTGGGCACGTCGACGTCGATGATCGTCGGCTTCTTCAGCCTCGAGATGTCCAAGGAACAGCTGTTCATGCGCCTGCTCACGTCCGAGGCGCGGATCGACGCGCACCGGTTCCGCAGCGGCTATCTCAGCGAGAAGGACTACGGGCGGCTCTCGCACGCGCTCGGCACGCTGGCCGAGGCGCGCGTCTACATCGACGACTCCGCGTCCATCGGCGTGCTGGAGATGCGCGCGAAGGCCCGCCGGCTCAAGGCCGAGCACGGCCTCCACCTGCTCATCATCGACTACATCCAGCTGATGCAGGGCCGCGGGCGCTTCGAGAGCCGGCAGCAGGAGCTCGCGTCCATCTCGCGGTCGCTGAAGGGCCTGGCGAAGGAGCTGAACGTGCCCATCGTGGCCCTGTCGCAGCTCTCGCGCGCACCCGAGACGCGCTCGGACCACCGGCCGCAGCTCTCGGACCTGCGCGAGTCCGGCGCGCTCGAGCAGGACGCGGACCTGGTCATGTTCATCTTCCGCGAGGAGCAGTACCGCGACGCCGACGGCCAGCCGAATCCGGACGCCGAAGGGGTGGCCGAGATCATCGTCGGCAAGCAGCGCAACGGCCCGACCGGCACGGTGAAGCTGGCGTTCATCAAGGAGCACACGCGGTTCGAGAACCTGGCGGATGGGAAATGGGAAATGGGAAATGGGAAAGGGGATTAGCAGGCGCGAACCGCTCTCTGTTTTCGAACATCTGCCATAGGTCTTTTCCGTTTCCCCTTTCCCATTTACCATCACGAAGTGGTCCGTCCAACCGTCGCGCGCATAGACCTCACGGCCGTCCGCGCGAACTTCCACGCAATCGCACGATTCCTGCAGTCCTCGGGATCGCAGCCGCCGGGCATCATCGGGGTCGTCAAGGCCAACGCGTACGGACACGGCGCGGTGG
>DASPFV010000147.1:0-45186 GCA_035620975.1 Vicinamibacterales bacterium | reverse complement strand
TAGCGGCTCGTGGACGTCATCGACGAGACCCGCAAGGTGTGAATCTGGCCGAGGGTCGCGATCAGCTCGTCCGTGAGCGCCGCCGCCAGGTACGGGGCCGGCGAGTTCGAGGACAGATCCGAGAACGGCAGCACGGCGATGCTCGCACCGGAGGCAACGGGTGCGCCGCGCGTGAGGCTCCAGGCGATCAGCGCCAGCACCGCGAGCGCGAGGACACCGGCCAGGCCTGCGAAGGCGCGATTCCGGATGCCGGACCGGGCGGGCTGCTCCCGTACCACCAGCGGAGGCAGATCGAGGGTCGGTCTGAGCGCCGCCTCCATTTCGCCGGCGCTCGCGTAGCGGCGCTCCGGGGACCGTTCGAGCGCGCGTTCCACCGCCTCGACGAATGCTGCCGGCAGGTCGGGCCGCACGTCGCGCAGGTGGCGACGTTCGCCGCGGGAATGCGCGCGAGCCAGCTCGATCATCGATCCCGCGGAAACGGGGAACTCGCCCGTGACCAGAAAGAACAGCAGCACACCCAGACTGTAGATGTCGCTCTGCGCGGTGGCGGCCTTCCCCTTGAAGATCTCCGGCGGCAGGTACAGTGGCGTGCCGACCATCCGGCTGCTTCCTGCGTTCTGGCGCAGCTCTTCGCCCGTCCCGAAGTCCATCAGGACGATTCGGCCGCCCGATTCACGCAAAACGTTCTGCGCCTTGACATCGCGGTGCAGCAGTCCGGCGCCGTGGACGGCCGCCAGCGCCGCGCAGAGGTCGAGCCCGACCACGGCCGCCTCGTGCGCGCCGAACCGGCCCCGCGCCCGGACAATCTGCTCGAGGGATTCCCCACGGACCAACTCCATCCAGAGGCCGACCCGTCCGTCGTGCTGCTCGGCGCCGTAGACGTGGACGACGTGGGGATGTCGGATCCGCGCCAGCCGGCGCGCCTCTTCCAGCACGCGCCGGTGCGCATCGCGGCTCGCGGACGTGTCGTGGAGGAGCTTGAGCGCGACCTCGCGGTGCAGCTCCGTGTCACGCGCGCGGTGGACGTCGCCCGACATCCCCTGCCCGATCCGCTCGAGCAGGACGAGCCGGCCCCACCGGGGCACCTCCATGACCGCAGCCGCTTGGTCTGGCGACTCCGGCGGCGATCCTTCTGGGATGCTGCGATGGACCGCGGCGATGCTCTCGACGAGCTGCAGGTGCCGGATCAGGCGGCGCTGGTTCGCGGGCACACCAGCCTCGGCGTGGCTCCAGTCGACGACCGCGCCGTCGGCCACCGACGACGCGAGGTCGGTGATCGCGCGATCGTCAGCCCTCAACGTCCATCTCCTCGGCGAGGCGGACGAGCGCGCGCGTCACCGCCATACGGGCGGCGTCGGCACTCGGCTTGCCGTGCGCAGCCGCTATCTGCTGGTAGCTCTCCTGCATTTCCACTCGCGCGATGATGAACGCCCGCTCCTCGGGCCGGAGCCGCTGCAGTGCAGCCTCGTACCGCTCGACCGCCTCGACGCCGAGGACCTGCTCGAGCGGCGACGCTGCCGGATCGGTGTAGCCGTCCTGGTCCTCCAGACCGACGCCCGTCGGGTGGCGTGCGACACGGCGCACCTCATCGCGGACGCGGTTGACCAGCGCCTGACGGAGGTACGCCTGAAGGGCCCCCTCGTGCCTGGGCTCGAAGGCGTCGAGGTGCCGGAGGGTCTGCGTCAGGGTTTCCTGGACGAGGTCTTCCGTGTCGCGAAGATCGCGCGTCCACTTGGGTAAACGCCCGCGAGCCCACCTCCGCAGCGGCGGCATGTGCCGGCGGCACAGTTCATCGAGCGCGTCCCGGTCGCCCTGCCGCACACGCTGCAGCAGGGCAAGCGTGGACCCGGGATCCTCGGGGGGCGGGGTGGGCGCCTCAACCATGACGGAAGGCGGACAAGACCGCCATGGCGACCGATCATACCCCCGCTCCCGCCGGGGTCTGGTCCTCTCAAAGGTGTAACGAAGAATCTTCTCGAGCCGAACAGAACCCGTCCGGACCTGGACGAGGGCACTTCGCTTGTCACCAAACAGGTACAAAAAAAGTGGCTGACACCTCACATATGGAGGTGCCAGCCACCCGGGGGTCGCGCCAGCCAGGTCCGGAGAGGGGTGAACCCGGCCGCAGCGCGAACGTCGAGGTCAGTCCAGGGCGACCTTCCGCAGCAGGGCCAGGTCGGTCAGCATTTTCCCGGCCCCGAGCACGACCGAGGTCAGCGGGTTCTCCGCGACCAGCACCGGCAGGCCGGTCTCGTCCCGCAAACGCTTGTCCAGATTCCGGAGGAGCGCTCCGCCGCCGGTGAGCACCACGCCGCGATCGAAGATATCGGCGGAGAGCTCCGGCGGTACCCGCTCCAGGGCGTCGCGCACCGACTGGACGATCTGCCGCACCGGTTCGGACATCGCTTCCCGCACGTCGGCATCGGTAATCGTAATCGTCCGCGGCACGCCCTCGAGCAGGTGACGGCCCTTGACTTCCATCGAGAGCGGCAGCTCCAGCGACGCGGCCGATCCGACTTCGAGCTTGATCTGCTCGGCCGTGCGCTCGCCGATGAGCAGGTTGTGGGCGCGACGCATGTACTGGATGATGGCCTCGTCGAGGGCGTTGCCCGCGACCCGGAGAGACCGCCCGTAAACGGTTCCGGCCAGCGAGATCACGGCGATGTCGGTGGTGCCGCCGCCGATGTCGATAATCATGTTGCCCGCGGCCTCGGTCACGGGCAGGCCGGACCCGATCGCGGCGGCCATGGGCTCGTCGACGAGGTGGACCTCGCTCGCCTTCACGCGGAAGCCGCTGTCCTTCACGGCGCGGCGCTCGACCTGCGTGATCTCCGGAGGGACCCCGATGACCAGACGCGGCCGGCGCAGCGGGCTGCGCCCCTGCACCTTGCGGACGAAGTGCATGAGCATCTTCTCCGCGGCGTCGAAATCGGCGATCACCCCGTCCTTCATGGGCCGGACCGGCTTGATGTTGGCGGGAGTCCGGCCGAGCATCTCGTGAGCCTCGGTCCCCACGGCTTCGATGGCACCCTTGGCGACGTTGAACGCGACGATGGACGGCTCGTTGAGGACGATGCCGCGGCCGCGTGCAAAGACGCACGTGTTGGCGGTGCCAAGATCAATCGCGACGTCGGTCGCGAAAGCCGAGAACAGGTTCATGCGGGCTCCGGGGGAGCAACGAGACGGCAGGACGGCGCCGAAGCGGCCGTCCTGCCCTCGTCAGGAGGAGAGGTGCCGTTGCTCGATTCGGAACAACGCATATCTCGTTCCGTAATCGGGTGGCTGACGAAAACGGGCAGTTCTGCGCAAGTCCACGCAGGAGTCCCGCCGGTCGCGGACCGCGCGACGCCGGCAGCCTTACAGCCATGAAAGCAGATTACGATGCTGCACGGTGGGGATCGATATTGCCCGGGCCGCCAGCCGCATTCCCGGCTCGCCGCTGACACGTTTCGCACCTGCCCCGACCGGCTGGCTCCACCTTGGACACGTTTTGAACGCTTTCTGCGTCTGGACGCTGGCAAGGTCGGCCGGTGGACGCGTCCTGCTCCGCATCGAAGATCACGATCGCGAACGCTGCCGCCCGGAGTACGAGTCCGGCATTCTGGAAGACCTCGACTGGCTCGGGTTCGTGCCGGACCTGTTGCCGACGAGCGCCTACCGCGCGGGCCGCTGCGAGGGCCGGCAGAGCGAGCGCGACGCGTACTACCTCGAAACGGTCTGCCGGCTCCGCGAACGGCGGCTCGTGTATGCGTGCGACTGCTCCCGGCGGGAGATCCAGTCGGCTTCGCGCCTGGTGTCTGGCGAGGCGCCGACAGAGCTTCGTTATTCGGGTCGCTGCAGGGATCGCGGTCTTCCGCTGGATCCCGGCTACGGCTGGCGTGTCCGTATGGATCCCGGGGCGGAGGCGTTCGAGGACGGTCTGGCGGGCCTTCAGCGGCAGGATCCGTCGCAGCAGTGCGGGGACCTGCTCATCCGGGATCGCCTCGGCAACTGGACCTACCAGTTCGCCGCGACCGTGGACGACTGGCTGCAGGGCATCGATCTCGTGGTCCGCGGCGTCGATCTCCTCCCGTCGACCGGCCGCCAGATCCGGCTCGCGCGCCTGCTCGGACGCCCCCAGCCGCCCGTTTTCGTGCACCACCCGCTCATCATGAAGTCGCGGGATCAGAAGCTGAGCAAGTCGGACCGCGACACGGGTGTTCGCGATCTCCGCTCGGCCGGCTGGACCCCCGACCAGGTCCTCACAGCCGCACGCAACGCCCTGCCGTCGGGATCTTGAATCTCGAACCCTGAGCATTGAGCCTTGAGCCCTGAGCCCCGAGCCCTGAACCCTGAGCCCCGAGCCCTGAGCCCCGAGCCCTGATCACTTGAGCGCGATCCGCCGCACCACCGTCTCCCGGCCATCACCATCGCTCGAGGGACCGGCGAGATAGTAGAGGACGTCGCCGTTGAGCGCAGCCGCCATCGGATCCGGCATCGGCACGCCCTCGTCGAGGACCGTCAGCCGGCGCGCGCGAGTGCCTGCCGGGTCCATCGCGATCCGGACGATCTGCGCGGCGCCGTCGGGGGCACGCTGGACACCCACGAGCCCGCCCCGGGCCCAGCGAATCCACGAGAGCCCCTTCACGTCCACGCCCCGGACCGCCGCCACAGGCCGGCTCGTGCGTGACCCGAGATCGACGCGGACGAGGCCGTCGCGATGTGCCACGTAGGCGACGGTGTCCGAGGCGGCGGCCACGCTCGCGGGATCCTCGATGTCGAGCTTCGCCGCGACGAGGAGCTCGCGCCCCCTGGCTGGGGACCTGAACAGCCTGCGGCCGGCCCGATCGAGGACGAGCACCGTGCTCGAGGGGGTGAGCGTGACGTCCGTGAACTGCGTGGGCCCCTCGGCCTCTGGCGAGATCGTGAAGAGCTGCCGGCCCGAAATGAGCTGCAGCTTGTGCAGCACGGACGAAGCCTCGCCCTGGTCGTCGGAGACGCTGATGACCCAGAGGTCCCCTTCATGTCGGTCGATTTCGAAGCCCGCAATCCGTCCGAAGCCGGCTGACTGTCCCCCCGTGAGCGTCGAGAGCCGCTGAGAACGCTCGCCGACGACCGCCAGCCTGGACTCCCGGCGATCGCCGAGGATGAAGCGGTTCGAGACGCTGTCGTACGCGAGCCCGGCTGGCAGGAGATCGGACGTCTCGAACCGCAGGGCGTCCGAGACCGCCATGCCGCCCGCGCGACCTGCGGGAGCGGCCGCGGCCGCACGAGCCACGGGCGCCGCCGCAGCCGCGTTCGCGTCGGGCTTCGATGCAACCGTGCCGCCGGGCGGCGACGGCGACGAGGGCGCCCTGCGCTCCCGGGGGCCCGGCGCCGGGTCCGCAGGCGTCTCGGCCGTCGGCGTCACGGGGCTGACGGCGGCTGACGTCGCCGCGGGTGCCGCCGTCAGCCGCGCTTCGAGATCGGGCCATCCCGGCAGAGCGCGGACGCGACGGAAATCCTCGCTCTCGGCCGCCTCGACCACCAGGACGCCGAGGTCGGCAATCCGTTGCAGCATCACGATGGCGTCGCCCGGCCGCCCGCTCAGGCTCTGCGCTCGCGCGAGCAGGGTCATGAGCGCCGGATCGTTCCGCGGGCCGCGTTGCACGGCGCGCCAGGCCAGATCGTGGAATCGCTCGTGGTCTCCCCTGCCGGCCGCCTCGAGGGCCGCCGCGCGGCAGTCCTGCCACGTCTCACAGGCCGCTGGTCCAGGATCCTGCGCGACGAGGCCGAGTGTGAGGATCAGAACGCCGGAGGCGATCACGTGAAGAGGTTCCCGAGGAGATCCAGGAGGTCGACCCGACCGCTCCCGTGCAACGCGCGGTAGGCGTTGTTGTCGGACGCGAGGGACGAGACGTTCGAACGTGCGGGCAGCTGACGGCTCCCGCGATCAGATCCGGGGGCAGCGACGATCTGCGTCAGCTCGCCGAAATCGAGCCAGACCGCGTCGCACTGCTCGCAGGAATCCATCACGACGTTGCCGGGGCCGTAATAAGGGTGCACCTGCATGAGCGTACGGCAGTTCGGGCAGGCGACCCGACGCTCCAGCTCCTCGCGCTCGAGCGGCACGGGCGGGCCCGGAGGCCCGGTGGCCCAGGCCCGCCGGACCTGCACGATCTCGGCGAACGCCGACCTCTTCAGGAGCACGCCCCTGCAGTGGCGGCAATACTGGACAGCGTGCCGCTCGTCGAGCACCGCGGCCGCGAGCGCTCTGCCGCAGACCGGGCACTCGAGCGACGCGGCCGTATCTCCCAGCAGGCGGATCCCTTCGTCGGCCGTCGTCTCGGGAAAGTGGAAGGAACCGCAGTAGCGGCAGAAGAAGTACCCCCGCGCGGGATACAGCTCCATCGCGGCACCGCAACTCTTGCAGTTCATTCTCTACAAGGTAGCACGCCGGAGGCGGGCGGCCGACGCCGTGCTGGCATAAACTGTTGACCATGCCCGCTTCCCGCGCCGCGGCCCTGCTCTGGTTCGTCGGAATCCTGTCGGCGGGCGGCTGCTCGCCCTCCGGCATCCCCGCTCCTCCCGACGTGGCCCAGCCGCCCACAGATGCGCTGAAGACGGCGAGCGGGATGTTCATCAAGGTCCTGAAGGAAGGAACCGGGAGCCGGCACCCGCGGGCGACTGACCGGGTGACCGTCCATTACACGGGCTGGACTACCGACGGCAAGATGTTCGACAGCTCCGTCGCGCGGGGCGAGCCCGCCACCTTCTCGCTCGACGGCGTGATCGCCGGCTGGACTGAGGGCGTCTCGCGGATGGTCGAGGGCGAGAAGGTCAGGCTCTGGATTCCCGAGCGCCTCGCGTACAACGGGGCGCCCGGGAAGCCCGCTGGAATGCTGGTGTTCGACGTGGAGCTGATCCGAATCGAATCCTGAACTCTGTCCTAGCTCTCCCTGAGCGCCTCGATGGGATCGACGCGCGTGGCGCGCCGGGCCGGGATGAGGCAGGCGAGCACCGACACCACCAGCAGCACGACCGCCACGCCGCCGAAGACGGCGGCATCCCGTGTCCGGACGCCATAGAGCAGGCTCTCGAGGAAGCCGGCGAGCGGGACCGCCAGGACGAGGCCCAGGGCGATTCCCGCGCCTGCCGTTTTCAAGCCCTGCGCGAGCACGAGCGCGAGGATCGACTGGCCGTCCGCGCCGAGCGCCTGCCGGATGCCGAACTCGCGGACCCGCTGCGCGACGCTGAACGCCAGCACGCCGTAGATGCCGACCGCCGAGAGCACCAGCGCGACCGCACCGAAGAGCGCCAGGAGCATCATGGGCGCGCGCCGGATCTCGAGCGAGCGGGCGACCCATTGGTCCATCGTCCGCACGTCGGCAATCGGCTGCTCGGGGTCGAGCGCGCGCACGGCGGCGCGCACCTGCGGTACCAGCCCCTGCGGATCGATGGCGGACTTGAGGACCAGCGCCATGCCGGGCCGGGCCTGCTGTGTGACGGGATAGTAGATCCGCTCTTTCGTGACGGGCTGGCCCAGGTCGATGCTGTTGATCGTGCCGGCCACGCCGACGATCGTGAACGTCGTGTTCCCGCGGCGAATCTGCTGGCCGATGGCGCTCCGGTTCGCGAAGTACCGGTTGACGAGATACCGATCGATGACAACGACCGGCGGGCTGTCCGCCGTGTCGCCGTCGTTGAATGCCCGCCCTTCCACGATCGGGATGCTCATGGCCCGAAAGTAGTCGGCCCCGACGACTTCCTGGCGCCCGTGCGGATTGGCTTCCCCCGGACCCGGCGTGTACCCCACGATCGAGTACGAGCCCGAGCTCACGTTCCCGTTGAACGGCACGTTCGACGTCAGGCCCACGGCCGTGACGCCCGGGATCCCTCGGGCCTTTTCTGTCAGCCGCTCCCAGAACTGCCGGCGCGCCGCGGCGTCGGCGTAGCGCGTCGCCGGCAGCGAGAGCTGTGCCGTGAGCACGTTCTCCGTCGAGAACCCCGGGTTCACGTCCTGGAGGCGCGCGTAGCTCTTGATGAGCAACCCGGCGCCGATGAGGAGCATGACAGCGACGGCGGTTTCGACGACCACGAGCGCGGCGCGCGTGAGGCCGATGCCGCGGCCCGTGGAGCCGCGAGTGCTGTCGTCCTTCAGGAGCGCCGCCGTATTGCCCCGCAGGACCACGATGGCGGGCACCAGGCCGAAGAGCACGCCGGTGACCAGCGCGAGCGCCATCGTGAAGAGCAGCACGGTCGGATCGAGGGCAGCCGTCGCCATGCCTGGCATCTGCCTCGCGCTGAGCGCGAGGAGCCCCTGCAGCCCGAGCAGCCCCAGGGCGAGTCCGCCGACGCCGCCGAGCGTGGCCAGCACGACGGCCTCGGTGAGCAGCTGGCGGAGCAGGCGGCCGCGGCCGGCACCCAGGGTGGTCCGGATCGCGAGCTCGCGGTACCGTCCGGTGGCGCGCATCAGCAGCAGGTTGGCGACGTTGGCGCACGCAATCAGCAGGACGAGCAGCACGCCCGCCTGCAGGACGTAGAGCGGCGCTCGCGCGTCGCCGACGAGCTGCTCGCGCATGTCGACGGCGAAGCCCCCGAAGCCGCTCGTCTTCCAGAACGCCTGCAACTCCGGGAGGCGCTCGGCATTGCGCTCGACGATCGTGGCGATCTGCGCATCGAGCTGCTCGCGCGTCGCGCCGGGACGGAGCCGGCCGATCATCGAGCTGAACTCGTTGCCGCGTCCCTGATCCGACATCTGCTGCGGCGTGAACGAAAACGGCACGAGCACCGCGATCTCGCGGGAAGGCAGATCGAAGTCGGACGGCAGCACGCCGACGACTTCGTATGGTTCCCCGTTCAGCCGGATGTGCCGACCCACGATGGCACGGTCCCCGCCGAACCGCGAGCTCCAGAGCGCATGGGTCAGCACCGCGTACCGATCCGCCCCCGGTTGCGCGTCGTCCTCGCGGAAGGCGCGACCCAGCATGGGCGCACGCCGGAGCGTCGGGAAGAACGACGGCGTCACCGCGAGGCCGCGGAGCTGCTCGGGATTCCCCTCGTCGGCCAGGTTGAGGCTCCGCATCGTGAACAGCGCGGCATCCTCGAGCGCCGGGGCCTGCGACTTCCGATCCAGGTAGTCGGGTATCGAGACCGAGGCCTGAGGCAGGCCCATCAAGGCGTAGCGGTTCCAGACGAATACGAGCCGATCGGCCTCGGGATATGGCAGCGGCTTCAGCAGCAACTGATACAGCAGGCTGAAGATCGCCGTGTTGGCCCCAATCCCGAGCGTGATCGTCAGGAGGGCGACCAGGCTGAAGACCGGGTGCTTGCGGAGGCTGCGCAGCGCGTACCGCAGATCCTGCATTTCTCGTCCGTTCAAGGTTCCAGGTTCAAGGTTCCAGGTTCCGGTTCCAGGTTCCGGGTTCCGGTTCCAGGTTCCGGGGTTCGGGTTCCGGGGTTCGATTGTAGCGCTGGAGTTACGAACCCTGATAGGTGGCCAGCCAGAGGGGGAACAGCGCGGCGAACGCATCCTCGGCGGTCGCGACGAGCTTCCGCATCTCCGTCATCGTGGAGGCGTCGTCCGGCTTGGCGAGCTGGAGCCAGCGCCCGAGGAACACCCAGCCGATCCCGGCAGGATTGCGGCAGTTGACCACCCACTCGACGGCCTGTTTCGGCATCATCTCGGTCGCGGGCGCCCGCTCCCCGAACTGGATGAACCCGCCGACCTGGTCCATCCAGTCCACGACGTGGCCGCGCCAGGTGGATCCCAGCTGCTGCTGGAAGCGCTCGAAGAAGGCGAGCGAGTCGGCCTGTCCTCCCTCGCGCTCGGGGTCGGTGCCGGCCGACGACATGTTGAATCCGATGCCGATCCGGAAGGCGCTGATGCCCCAGGGGTTGGCGGCGAACAGACCGAGGTTGAACTGCGGCTCCCACCGGCCCCCATGGTGGAAGGCGAAGATGTGCCCGTGCGCCCCTGGATAGAAGCTGTTGCGTCGGAAGAGCTTCGTGCCGCTCATGCCCGCGCGGTTTCGCGCGTCGACGATTCGCGCGGCCGTCCGCTGCTCGTTGAGCGACAGGAGCAGCGCCTCGAACTTCGGCGCGAGCGCCCGGGCCGCGTCGGGTGCAGCGAGCTGGCCGAGGGTGTAGAAATCCTGCGCCGTGAAGCCGGACGCCGCATCCGATCGAACGGGCGCCAGCGCGCGCCGCTTCAGGACCTCCTGGTGCAGGCTCTTGGCAATCGTGTTCGAGGGATTGAGCTCGAGCGCCCGCCCCAGCGCCATCACGGCGTCGTCGAACTGCCGCTGCTCCATCGCGCAGCGCGCCAGGCGCGTCCAGGCGCCCTGGTTCGACGGGGCGAGCCTCGCGAGCTCCCGGTTCGCCTCGAGGGCGGCGGGGCCGAAGTCGCCGGCCCGGGCGAACTCGACTGCCCGGCGTTCGAGGGAGGTGACGTCATTCGACATCCGGTGAGCCTATCAAGGAAGAGCCGCGGCCCCAAGCAGGAACCGGCCGCCACCGCACTGCGGAACTGCGGGCACAACCTGATCCGTAATAGGATTGCGTCATGCAGGGATGACGACATGATACCCATTGACGAGAGCCGACGGCTGGCAGCGCTGCACCGCTACCGCATCCTCGACACGGATCCCGAGCGGGCCTTCGACGATCTGACGCTGCTCGCGTCCCAGATCTGCGGGACGCCGATCGCGCTCATCAGCCTGGTCGACGCCGACCGGCAGTGGTTCAAGTCGCGCATCGGCGTGACGCTGACCGAAACGTCGCGCAGCATCGCGTTCTGCGCCCATGCGATCCAGCAGCACGACCTCTACGTCGTGCCCGACGCGCTCGGTGACGACAAGTTCCGCAACAACCCGCTCGTCACGGGCGAACCGCACATCCGCTTCTACGCCGGCGCCCCGCTCGTCACGCCAGAAGGCGAAGCGCTTGGCACGCTCTGCGTCATGGACTGCGTGCCGCGCACGCTCACCCGCGACCAGCTCGACGCGCTCGAGGCGCTGCGGCGCCAGGCGCAGGGGCAGCTCGAGCTGCGCGCGAATCTGATCGAGCTGCAGCAGGCGCTCGCCGATCGCGATCGGGCCGAAGCCGCGCGGGAGGCGTTGATCGCGCACCTCCGGACTGCGCTCGAAAACGTGCACAAGCTCGGCAGCCTGCTGCCCTACTGCGCCGACTGCCAGTTCAACATGGTGATCCCCGCCGATCCGCTCGCGATTCCCACCGTCACGGACGGCGTGATGACGATGCTGCAGGGCAAGCGGTGGCCGGAGGAACGGGTGATGGAGGTGGAGCTGGCGCTGCAGGAGGCGCTGGCGAACGCAATCCGGCACGGCTGCAGCGGAGACCCGACACGGCAGATCCAGTGCTGCGTCAACATCGAAGCCTCCCGCGAGGTCGTGATCGTCGTGCGCGATCCGGGATCCGGGTTCGAGCGATCGAAAGTGCCCGATCCCCTGGCGCCCGAAAACATCTTCAGGTCGAGCGGCCGGGGGATCTTCCTGATCAACCAGCTGATGGATGAAGTGGACTTCCGCGACGGCGGGCGCGAACTGCAGATGCGCAAGCGTCGCGAACCATAGGGGTTCCGGGTTCCGGGTTCCGGGTTCCAGGTTCCAGGTTCGGGGTGCCGTCAATACGCCGCCGCGTAGCAATCGCGGCGGGGGTCGGCCCCGGCCAGCCGACTGCCTGTCACGGGATCGATCATCACAGCCGTTGCGCAGCCGGAGATCGACAACGGGGGCACTGTCCGCACGTCGTGCCCGCGGGCCTTCAGCTCGCCGATGACCCCCTCGCCCAGGCTGGCCTCCACGTCGAGGCGATTGGCCTCGATGGGGTGGGGCCAGAACGATCCGAGGAAATGGTGCGTCTGCAGGCGCGGCAATTCGAAGGCGGTGTGCAGGTTCGGGTACCACGCACTGCGAAACTCGAGCACGCTCAGCAGCGCCTGCAGGATGGTCTGCTCCTGGTTGTCGCCTCCAGGCGTGCCGATCGCGAGCAGCGGCCGGCCGTCCTCCAGCACCAGGCTCGGCGTGAGCGTGTACCGCGGCCGTGAGCGGGGGCGCAGCTGCGCCGCTCGCGACGCATCCAGCCAGAACTGCTCGCCACGCGTGGAGAGGCCAATCCCCGTATCCCCCGCAATCACGCCGCCGCTGATCCAGCCGCCGCTCGGCGTGGCGTCGAACACGTTGCCAGAGCGGTCGATCACCGCAACGTGGGTCGTGTCCTTCGCGCTCGGATCCACCGAGGAGGGAGGCACCGGCGGCAGCTCCGTGGCCGGGTCACGGCCAGCCACCCAGAACGGCCACTCGCGGACGCGGTCGTCGAAGGGCAGCGGATCGCCGGCGATCTGCGTCCGCATCGCCCGCCGCATGTCTATCTGCGCGGCCCGCTGCTTCGCGTACTCCTTGGAGAGCAGACCCGACGAGGGCACCTGGACGAAGGCCGGATCGGCGTAATAGGTATCGCGGTCGGCATACGCCAGCTTCAGAGCTTCGGTGAGGACGTGCAGGTAGTCGGCGCTGTTGTGGCCCATCGCCTGCAGATCGAACTGCTCCAGGATGTTGAGGGCCTGGAGCAGCGCCGGCCCCTGGCTGTTGAACCCGTGCTTGTAAACCGTGTAGCCGCGGTACGTGACGGCGGCGGGCGGCTCGACACGGGCGGAGAACTCGGCGAAGTCCGCGGGCTCGAACGGCGCGCCGTGCTCGCGCAGGAACCGGATGATCTCCTTCGCGATGTCCCCTTTGTAGAACCGATCCCGGGCCGCAGCGATCCCCGCGCCGCGCCCCCGGCGCTTCGCACGCCGCTCGGCCTGCACCATTTTCGTCAGCGTGGCCCCGAGGTCGGGCAGCCTGATCGTCTCGCCGGGTCCGTAGGCCGTTCCGTCCGGCTTGAGCCAGGTCTTCGCGTTGGTCGGCCACTGCTCGATGAACGGGCGCATTCGTTCGATGGCGGACGCCGTCCGCGGCCGGATGGGAAACCCCTCACGCGCGTACTCGACGGCGCGCGCCGACACTTCCTCGAAACTGCGCGTCCCCCATCGCTCGAGCACGGTGCAGATGGCGTGCAGCGCTCCTGGCACCACCGCGGGGTCGAGGCCTTCTCCCGCCAGCGTCCGGTTGCGTTCCAGATACCAGTCGATGGTGGCCGCCTTCGGCGCCCAGCCCTGACCGACCACGGCGGTCACCTTCCGCTCGCGCACCGGGAACACCAGCACCAGCCCCTCGCCACCCAGTCCGTACAGGTCCTGTTCGACAACTCCGCCGACCAGCATCGCCGCGGCACCGGCGTCGAACGCGTTGCCGCCATTCTGCAGCACCTCGACGGCCGCCGCGGTCGTGAGCGGATGTCCGGCGGAAACGCCGGCATTCCGGCCTATGACCGGCGGACGCTGACGGGCGTCCAGCCAGGTTGCCGGCAGCCCCACAACCAGGACGCCAGCCAGAGCGACGGGTGCAGCAAGTGATCTACGGTTGAGGTTCATGCGTGTACCCCGAAACGGGACATCCTGCGGCCCCGCTGTTCCTCTTCAGCACATTGAATCCACAGCGAGTGTGCGAATTTCACCCGGGTGACTTCCAGGCTGTCACGCGTCCGGTCTGGCCTCGGCGAACGAGCCACGAGATTACCGCGAAATTCGCCGAATTCGCTCGTGTGTCCTCCTGGCACTCGCGTTGCTTCTACGTCCGTCGACGGAGTTGAAAATGGAAGCACATGACACTCGGCTCTGCTATCTGAACGCGGCCAACGTCGGCACCCCGGCCGGCCGCCTGGAGAGCGTCCCGGTATGCGGGCCCGAGGGTGAGCAGCTGGGAACGGTCGACGGCGTCCTCATCGACCCGGCAGCGCGCCGCGTCCGCTACTTCGTCATCGAAAGCGAACGCCTCGACGGCACGCACCGATATCTGGTGCCTGCTGACGCTCTCATTCGTATGGAATGCGACCGTGGCGCCATGCGCCTCGAGGCGGACGCTGATCCGTTGGGCGACTGCGATCTCGATCTCGAGGCCATCCCGCCGATGAACGAGGACGACCTGATCGCCGCAATCTTCGCCCGACGGGCAGCGTAGAAGAGAGTCACGGGACGGCTCATGGCTCATGGCTCTTGGCTCTGGCCACAGCCCGGAGCGCTGAGCGTGCCAACGACGCGTTCTTTTTGCGACGTCAGAATCGCGCGACTTTGGCTCTGGCCAGAGCCCGAAGCCTGGAGCCTTGAGCCTACCAACGGACGGCTCCTGGCTCTTGGCTCTGGCCAGAGCCCGTAGCCTGGAGCCCTGAGCCTACCAACGTCGTCACCGCGGGACGATGGCGACGGCACGTACAGGCCCGCCCGAGCCCCCCTCGATCTTCATCGGCAGTGCGATGACGGTGGCGCCCGTTGCAGGCACCTGCTCCAGGTTCGTCAGGTTCTCGAGTCCTGGAACATTCCTGGCAGCCGCAATGCGATGGACGACGAAGTCCGAGGATCGGCCGTAGTCGATGGACGCCGTATCGACCCCCAGCACACCGATCCGACGCTCCTCCACCAGCAGGCGAGCCGCTTCCTCCCCGTAGCTCGGAAAGCTGAGACGCGAGGCGTCGCCGGGCGTGTCGTCGCCGAGATACGGCCTGGCGTCCGGCCAGAAGCGGCTCCAGCCCGTCCGCAGCAGTACGATCACACCGGCTGGAATCCGTCCATGCCGCTCCTCGAACCGCAGCACGTCCTCACGGGTGAGGCGAAAGTCGCGATTGGCCGATGCCTGCGCCGTTGCGTCGATGACCACGGCCGGACCAATCAGCTGCTCGAGCGGCACCTGTGCGGCCGTGCTGCCGTCCTTCGAGAAGTGCACGGGCGCATCGAGGTGGGTGCCGCCGTGCTCAGGCGTGCTCAGGCGATAGGCTGAATAGAAGTAGCCGCCAGCTGTCGTTCCAACCGCGAGGGGCTCCAGAACGAACTTCGAAGGTGACGTGGGCCAGTAGAGGGTCCGCGCGTCGAACGCGTGCGACAGGTCGACGATGCGGGTGTTTGCGCCGGCAATCTGCGGAGCGGCCGCCGGGCGGGCGCAGACGAGCGCAACCATCGAGAGAACCAGCGTGAGCGGGCGCAGCATGACAGACCTCCGGGGAAGGCAGACGGGGCACTTTATCACCGGACCTGGCCGGTAGTGCTGGAGTGCGTCCGCGCCGGGGGCTCGCGAAGGACGATCTACGAGGGATACGCCGTGCCCGGCATCAGGTGCCGGAGCGCCGTGATCAGCTGGCGCGGCTCGCTGCAGGCCGGCAGCACCACGTCGAACGGCAGGTGCTCGCGCGCGTGGCGAATGAACGGATCGATCCGTACGACGGGGACCGCCGCTGCGAGCAGCTTCGAGCAGACCGCCTCGCGATCGGCGCGGTGATCGGTCAGCACGCAACCGGCAACCACATCGGCCGGCACGTGATCGAGGGCCGAGTCCGTGCTCAGCGCGAGCGGTTCGAATCCACAGAAGCGCAGCACCAGCTCGTAACGGGTGCGCAGCTCGGGGTCATCGACGACGAGCAGAATCTTTCTTCGTGCCATGACAATCCTAGATGATATCCCCGTCAGGCGCCTGTTTCCAGCAGGAACGCGCCGCGGCCTCAGCTCCTTCGCTCTCAACGACTTCGGAGGGTGAGCACGGCGGAGGCGGTCGCGACGTGGATGGCGCCGTCCTCGCCCACAGCCACGGCACGAACTCCCTCGACCTGATCTTCCAGCAGCCGCTCGATCGAGGCGACCCGCTGGTGGCCCCGGCCGGCGAGCGAGAGGCGCAGCAGGGCCGTGCCTCCAGCCACCAGGAGATCGCCAGTGAGCGCCGGCACGCCGGCACCACGGTGGAACACGGCGGCGCGGGGCGTCCGCTCGGGGCCGGGGGGGAGCGACGCGGCTGCCATCGCGTTCGCTCGATCGTCCGACGTACCGAATACTGCGGCCAGATGCGCGCCGGCGTTGGACCCGACGATCCAGAGGAACCCGGTGGCCGGATCCCAGTCGAGCCCGCCTGGCGAGCTCACACCGGCGGCAAGCACCGGGCTCGCCGCCGGCTGGTCGTCGGGCGTCGTCCCGTCACTGTTCAGCCGCAGGACCTTGGCGTTGTACGAAGCGAGTCGTCCCACCGAATCGGGATCGCCGCCGTCGTCGAGCGCGACGTAGAGCCGACCGTCGGGTCCGAAACGGATCGTGCCCGACGGAGTGCCGGGCGCCGCAGGCACGCCGTCGAGCAGGACGGCGCGCTGCCCCAGCCTTCCTGCAGACTCCCGCCATCGCGCCAGACGGAAGGTCAGTCCTCCCTCGCGTCCGGCCGCCGTGTAAAGGGCGTAGACGAAGTGCGATCGGTCGAAATCCGGATCGAGAGCCAGCGCGAGCAGGCCTCCGCTTCCAGGATCGACGACGTCCTCGAGGACGGCGGCAGCCGGCGGGCCGGGAACCGGGTCACCGAGGATGCGTATCCGCCCGGCTGCCTCGGCCACGAAGAGCCGGCCGTCCGCGGCGATGGCCAGGTCCGACGGTCGATCGAGGTCCTGCGCGACGGCCAGCAGGTCGAAAGTGATCCCGTCGCCGGTGCTCACCGTCGAGGGAGGCGTGCGCGCGGCAGGTCCGGCGGCCTCCGCCGAGGCGGCCCTCACCGTCACGGTGAGCGGCGCCGAACGCGGGCTCTCGACGATCGTCGAGCCGTCGAGGACGAACGTGGCGAGCTCGATCACGTGCGAGCCTGCCGGCATCGTCGGGAGCCGGCCGCTGCACGCGTACGTGCCCGAGCCCGAGGCCGTGCAGGAGGCGTCCGCCACTTCGGAGCGAGTGCCGTCGACATAGATGGCATAGCGGTACCCGCCGAGCTCAGCCGGGCCGCCTGCCGTCTGGTTCCAGCCGATGCGTTCGTTGCCGGTAATGGTGTCGCCCCCGCCGGGGCCGGGAGCGGGTGACGATGGCGAGTCGCTGCCGCCGCACCCCGCCAGGGTTGCCCACATGAGTACGAGCAGCAGGCGGCGGACCGACTTCATGGCGGAGGACCATCATACCGCCGTTGTAGTATCACTGGCGCCGCGTTCTGCGCGGTCGTCAGCGGGCTCACGACGGAGCCCGCACGGCAGAAGGGAGCGTGCGGCGTGAAGCGTCCGGCCTTCTGGATCGTGCTCGGCCTGATCGCCGCCGCCAGCGCGCTGATCGCGTGGCGGCTCTTCCCGCAGGCCTTCTCGATCGTGGCGCTCGACATCACGATGGACGCGGAGGCCGCGCGCGCGGCGGCCCGCACCATCGCCGCCGAACAGCACCTCGGGCCTGCCGGTTATCAGCAGGCCGCCTCGTTCTCGCTCGACAGCGACGCGCAGACGTTCGTCGAGCTGGAGGCGGGAGGCAAGGACGCGTTCACGCGCATGCTGCGAGAGGGGCTGTACTCGGCGTACACCTGGCGCGTGCGGCACTTCCGCGAAGGCGAAACCAACGAAACGCTGTTCCGCTTCACGCCCGACGGCCGTCCGTACGGGTTCGTCGAGCGACTGAGGGAAGACACGCCCGGAGCGCAGATCGACCCGGCCACGGCGAGGCAGCAGGCGGAATCTGCGGCGGCAGCCGCGTGGGGCATCGAGTTCGCCCGCTTCGCGCTCGTGGAACAGGGGCAGGAACGACGGCCCGGAGGTCGCGTCGATCACACGCTCACCTACGAACGCCCGGAGCCGACGCTCGCGGACGGACGCTATCGTCTGCGGCTGGTGGTCTCGGGAGATCGGTTGACCGAGGTCACGCACTTCATCCGCATCCCGGAGGCCTTCAGCCGGCGCTACGAGAACCTCCGGTCGGCGAACGAGGCGATCGGCATCGGGTCAGCGGTCGCGATGGTGCTGCTGTACGTGTTCGGCGGCATCGGCCTCGGGCTCTTCTTCATGATGCGGCAGCGCTGGGTCGTCTGGCGGCCGGCCGCGGTCTGGGGCGCAATCGTCGGAGTGCTGCAGGCGCTCGCTGCCGTCAACCAGTGGCCGCTGATCTGGATGACCTACGACACGGCCGTGCCGCGGGCGACCTTCATTGCCCAGCAGCTCGCGATCGTGGCGGCGACGCTCGTCGGGTTCTCCGCCTTCTTCGCCCTGTCCTTCATGGCGGCCGAATCGCTGACGCGCCGAGCCTTCGGCTCGCACCCGCAGCTGTGGCGCGTCTGGGCGCGCGGTCCCGGCAGCTCGACCGCCGTGCTCGGGCGCACAGTGGCTGGCTACCTGCTGGTCGCGGTGTTCTTCGCATACGAGGTCATCCTGTACCTGTTCGCCACGCGGACGCTCGGCTGGTGGACGCCGGCTGAAGCCCTGATTCACCCCGACGTCCTGGCCACGTACGTACCGTGGCTCTCGGCCATCGCCAACTCGCTGCAGGCGGGTTTCTGGGAAGAGGCGCTGTTCCGCGCGGTGCCGCTCGCGGGCGCGGCGCTCATCGGCGAGCGGCTCGGGCTCCGCACGCCTCTGCTCGTCATCGCCTTCATCGTGCAGGCGGTGGTGTTCGGGGCTGGACATGCGCCGTACCCCACCCTGCCCTCGTACGCGCGCCCGGTCGAGCTGATCCTGCCGTCGATCGGATTCGGCCTGCTGTACGTGTACTTCGGCCTGCTCCCGGCCATCGTGCTGCACTTCGCGTTCGACGTGGTGTGGTTCGCTTTACCGATCTTCCTCGCCGACGCACCGGGAATCTGGTTCCAGCAGGCCATGGTCGTCGTGATGACGTTCGTGCCCCTCTGGATCGTGCTCTGGCGCCGGACCCAGGCCGGCGGCTGGACCGAGCTGTCGCCGTCGGCGCTCAATGCGTCATGGATGCCGCCATCGGCCGCAGAACCGGCTGCCGCGGCGCCTGCGATCGTGCAGCATGCGCTCGGCGCGGGCACGCGGCGCCTCTGGTACGCAACCGGCGTCGTGGCCCTCGTCGTCTGCGCGGCGACGATGGCTGCGCGCGAAGAGCGCAGCGGCCTGACCATCGGACGCGCCGAAGCGGCGGCGATCGCGCGCCGCGCGCTCGAGCAGCGGGGCGTCACGCTCGAGCCGAGATGGCGCGTCCTGCCCAGCCCGCAGGACGGCAGCGACAGCGCGCACGAGTTCGTCGCGCAGACGGCGGGCCAGGAGCGACGGGACGCGCTCATCGGCACGTATCTGCCGGCGCCACGGTGGGTCGTTCGAGTGGCTGCGTTCGAGGGAGACGTCGCCGAGCGCGCCGAGGAATGGCACGTGGCCATCTCAGGCAAAGGCGAGGTTCTGGCGGTCCGCCACACGCTGCCGGAACGCCGCCCCGGCGCGACGCTCGAAGAGGAAGCTGCGAGGCGCCTCGCCGTGCAGGCGCTGCAGGAGCGAACCGGATTGAACGCTGCAGCAGGCCAGGCGCGCGAGGTGTCAGCCACGCCCGCGAGGCTTCAGGCCCGGACGGACTGGACGTTCACGTTCGCGGATGCGACGCTGCCTCCGCTCCCGCAGGGCGAGCTGCGCGTCTCGGTTGCCATCGCGGGCGACGAGGTCGTCCAGGTCCGGCGCTTCGTGCACGTGCCGCAGGACTGGGAGCGTCGCGCCCGGGCGGCAGGCACCCGCAATCTCATCCTGCGCGTCCTGAGCGGCGTCGTCTTTGGCGGACTGCTCGTGTCGGCGGCAGTGAGCGCCGTCGTCGCCTGGAGCCGACGGCGTTATGCGCCCGCGCTCTTCCTCGCGGCCGCGGCGCTCATGCTCCTCGTGTCCGCTGCCAACGGGGCGAACGGCTGGCCGGCCATCGCGGCCGGTCTGCCCACCGCTCAGCCATTCCGGCTGCAGGTCTTCGCAATCATCGGCCTCGGAGCCGTCGGCCTGACAATCTCGGCGCTGCTCGTGGGACTCGCCACCGGCGCCCTGCCCCATCGTCTTGCGGGCCAGGGCTCGCTGCCCGATCGCGACGCGCTCGCGCTGGGCGTCGCCGGCGGGCTGTTCGGGGCGGCAGGGCTGTCGGCGGCCGCATGGCTTCGCACGCCGCCGTGGGCCGGCGCTCCCGACGTCTCGCCGCTCGGCACTTTCTTTCCCATTCTCGATGTCGTCCTCGACCCCGTGCCGGCGTTCCTGATGCGCACGGCGATCGTGCTGACCCTGCTCGCATCCGTGACTGTCCTGACCGCTGGGTGGACGAAGCGGCGGATGGTCGGCAGCGCGATGATCCTCGCGGCCGGATTCCTCGGCGCGGGCACGCCCTCAGGCGTCGTCCTCACCGGCTGGCTCATGGCAGGCGCGCTGACTGCGGTCGCGCTGTGGGTCGGATACGTCTTCCTGCTGCGCGCCGACCTGTCGATGGTCCCCATCGCCCTGGGCACGATGATGGCGATCGCCTCCATCGGACGCGGGGTGCAACAGCCCTTCCCCGGTGCGCTCCCCGCCGGAGCCGCATCCGCCGTCGTCCTCGCCGGGCTGTGCTGGTGGTGGTTCCGCCTGCTCCGACGCGCCAGGGCCAGAGCGGCAGCGCCGCCGTCGGCCGCCCACATGCAGCCGATGTAGCGAGGCTCACCGATCGGTGTTGGTCCGTGTTATTCCGTGGCAGTGTTTGTCCGTGTTATTCCGTGGCAGTGTTTGTCCGTGGCGGAGGTGGCGTAATGAAGAGATCAAGGATGGCAGCGCTAATCGTGGCAATCGGCGGCGTCCTGGCGGGAGTCGCGGCGATCACCTCAGTGGCCAGCGGCGCCGAGGCGCAGGCGCCGGCGGCACAGGCGGGCGGCCGCGCCGAGCGCACGGCATGGTACTTCTATCGGGTGAAGTGGGGCCACCAGGACGAGTTCGTCGATCTCTTCCAGAAGAACCACTACCCGGTGCTGCGCGAACAGATCAAGACGGGACGGATCACGGCCGTGCGCACCTACGTCCCGACCTACCACGGCGATGGCCGCGCCGACTGGACGTTCGCCGTGGCGATCACGTTCCGCGACATCCAGGCCATGACCGGACCCTCCGGCGAGGACGAGATCATCCTTAAGCTGTATCCCGATCAGGCAACGTTCAGGAAAGAGGAACAGCGGCGCTTCGAGATCCTGGATGCTCACTGGGACGTGCCGCTGAACGAGCTGGATCTCGAGACGCGACGGCCGGCGGCCCGCTGAGGCGATCGCCGCGGTGCGTTGGTCAGGGATCGCCGACTTGTCCCGCCGTAGCCCGGAGGGCGGAGGCGGATGAACGCGGATCTGGCTGACGGGTCGCGTTCATCCGCGACCGACTGCTTCCTTCCAGGTGCACGAGGGTCGAGCCGTAAAGGCGTGCTATCGGCCGGGCAGGGCCACGAGCGGATCGTGGGCCGTGGCGGACTGGGTCCCGGGGGCCTCGGCGAGCACCCGGGCACCGAGCAGCACGAAGGCGATCCAGAGCGCGTCGGCGAGGAGCAGGTGACCGATCTGCAGCCAGACCGGCGCGAGCAGAACCACGTTGGCGAGTCCCGCGACAACCTGCGCCGCGGCGAGCAACGCGACCGCGCGCGCGAGCCGTGCGGCAATGGAGCCGCGGCCGGAAGCGAGCCGCGGGGCGCCGGCGAGAAGGCCGAGCGCCGTCGCGACGGCCAGCACCGGGTGCAGCACGCGAAGTCGAATCAGCAGATGTGACGTCGCCGAGACATCGGCTTGCAGCGCTTCTGCGAGCGACGAGGAAGGGAAGAGCGTATTCCCGAGCGCGGCCACGGCACCGCTGCAGCTCACGAGGAGCAGTGCCGCCAGGCCCGCGGCGATGGACACCGCAGGACCGGTGTTTCCGGCCAGCTGAGGCCGGGCACCGCCGGAGGCCCACCACGCGGTCAGCGCCAGGCATGCCAGCAGGATGAACGTGTTGAGCAGGTGCACGGCCATGAACAGCGCCCGCGCCGTCGATGCGTTGTCTGCCACGAGCTGGAAGAGCACCAGCCCGGCGCCGACCGCAGCTTCGGTCAGCATGAAGAACATCGACAGGGCGGCACCGGTCCGGACGGGGTGGCCGCGCTCGTACGCGCGCCAGGCCCAGATGACCAGCGCGAGCACGGCGAGGAGCGCGATACCGCTGCTCAGGCGATGGGAGTACTCGATGAGAGTGGCGAGGCCGGCCTCTCGCGGCACCACCTCGCCGTTGCAGAGCGGCCAGTGATTGCCGCAGCCGGCACCCGAACCGGTGGCACGAACGTATGCCCCCCAGAGGATGACCGCGACGTTGGCGGCGAGAACCGACCAGGCGAACTGAGCCAGACGGGCCACGATTCGACCATCATAGCGCCTGCAAAGGGCTCAGGCGCCTGCCGCCTCTGGCGAGACGGGCGGGCTCGAGCAGACCCGCTGGCCCAACCACAGGCATTCGTTGCTTTGGAACGCCTGCCTGGGCCGGGCGGCGTCAGCTCGTCGCAGCAGCCTTGCGATCGTACTCGCGCTGGGTCCGCAGGATACTGCACCACTCCTTGTGCTCGGCGATCGGCATGCCGCATTCGACGCACACGCGGATACGGACTTTCGGCTCGGCCTTGCGCGAGAAGAGCTTCTTCAGGAACGTCATCTCCACCCCCAGGTAACCCCCGCGTGCTTGTGACGTAGGCGCTGCGGGTCTGGTTCACCGGCGTCCCAGCCGTCCCGGATTCGAACACCAGGCCTGCAGCGAGCGCCGCGACACGTGGTGAGACGAATCCCGAGCCGGATAAGTTGGCAGCGCTTCAGGGCGACTGTCGAGTCTTCGCCAGCAGGGAGGCAGACGAACGTCTGGGTCAGGGCAGGAACAGCACCTTCAGGCGCTGACGCGCCTCGGCGAACGCCGACCTCCACTGGTCCAGGGGGGCCGTCTTCGAGACGAGCGACAGCACCTCGACCTCGCGCGAGGCGAGCAACTCGAGCGCCCGCCCGAAAGGCCCGCAGCGTGAGCCGACGAGCGTGACCTCTTCGACCACGATGGGCCACGTGGCGATTGCGGCTTCGCCGTGGAACGTCGACTTCAAGACGACCGTCCCTCGAGGGCGGGTAAGGGCGACGGCCTGCCCCAGGCCCTCGGGTCTTCCGGTGACATCGACGGCCAGGTCGAAGCATCCCGCCGCAGGCACCGCGTCGGTGGCGGTCCCGACCCCGAGCGCCCGGGCCACGGCCATTTTCGATTCATGCTTTCCGAACAGGGTGATGTCCCGGGCGCGCGTGCGGAGCACCTGCGCGACCAGCAGGCCCATGCGGCCGTCACCTACGACGGCGCAACGCGTGGAAGGCCCGACGACCACCTGCTCGAGTATCCGGCAGGCGGCGGCCAGCGGCTCGACGAAGACCGCCGCACGATCCTCGACGCCCTCCGGCACGGCGTGCAGGTTGCTCACGGGTAGGGACAGCCGCTCGGCAAACGCGCCGGAGCGTCCGCGGATGCCGACGACCGACCGGCTGCGGCAGTGCTCTCGCACCCCGGCGGCGCACCAGGCGCACTGCCGGCAGCCGACGTTGATCTCGCCGACGACCCGCCTGCCGATCCAGCCGGCGTCGGCCGGCGACGAGACTTCCTCGACGACACCGACGAATTCGTGGCCGGGGATGCCGGTGAAGCCTGCGTAGCCTTCGAGGATCTGCAGATCGGTGCCGCAGATGCCGGCGGCCACGATTCGGATGGAAACCTCGCCTTCGCGGAGCTCGAACGGAACGTGCTCCAGCCCCATGGCACCGTCGGCGCCGACTACCAGCGCCTGCACAGCTCACGCTCCCGCCGTAGGGGCCGACCGCATGGCTCAGGATCCAGCGCGGTGGGCACTCCCCTGGCGGAGCCGCAGCTGTGCCACGGACACAGCCGCGCGAACGTCCGCGCTCTCGTCGCTGGCGGCCGAAGCCAGGGCCGCCGTGGCCTCCTGCCCGCCGATGAACCCGAGCGCGATCGCGAGCTGTTCGCGGACCACCGGGTCCCGATCGCCCAGGCCTGAGGCGATCGCGGTGGTATGGGCCTGCCCCAGCTCGACGAGGTACTCCAGCGCCTGGTCAGCCAGACTGCGATCCGCCAGGGCAGCAATCATGCCGTCGACCGCGGGGCGTCCGGCGCTCGTCAGCGCGAACTCGATAGCCAGGCGGACCCGGCGATCTTTCTCGGCCGTGAGGGCCGTCATGAGCCGCGGCAGCATCGCCGACGCTCCCCCCATCCGCGCGAGGCCTTCATACGCGGACTGGCGGTGCGCAGGGTAGCCCGACTCGATCTGGGACTCGAACAGCGACCGGCTCTGGATGCTTCCGATCCGCGCCAGCGCATCGATGGCGGTGCGCCCCGCCACGCCGCGAACGTAGAACGCGAACTGGTCCGTCAGCGCCGGTACCGCGCGATCGTCGCGCAGCTCGCCGACCGCGCGCATCGCCGCGAGCCGGACGTCGAGCACCTCGTCGTTGATCCGGCCGATGAGCGGAACGCCGGCAGACAGCACGCCGAGCCGGCCCAGCACCTGGGCCGCTGCCTTGCGGACCGCCGGCTCCCGATCGCTCAGGGACGCCGTCAGCTCGAACGCGGCCTGTGAGGTCGCCGGGGGCCTCATCACGATCCCCACCGCGTACGCCGAATCGCGCCGGACCGACGGATATTCGTCGGCAAGCGCTTTCACCAGCGCGGAGGTCAGCTCCGTAGGAGGCGGGTAGGGCGTCGTCCGGTACGGAGCCAGGAGGAACGCGTCCTCGGCGTTTGCCATCGAGCGTTTCGCCGGCGGCTGCACGTACAGCCCAATCACCACTTCGATGGCACCTTCGCGGATCCCCAGGTCGGGATCCCCCACCAGATGCGCCAGCAGGACCAGCGCCTCCGGGCCGCCTCGCTCGCGCAATGCGCGGAGTGCGGCGCGGCGCACCTTGGCGTCCGGGCTGCCGACATCGAGCGTCAGCTGCTGCAGGGTCGCGACGGGAGCCTGTCCGTCCAGCGCGACGGCCGGGAGAACCACCCACAGGACTGCCATCAGGCACACCGGGCGCGCGCCCCGGCGGAAGAGCGTTCGGCGCCCGATCGAATCGACGGACGGGGCAGTCATCAGAAGCGCACCGTCACGAAGGCGCTGATCGGAATGGACCAGCGGCTGCCCGTATCGTTGACGCCCTGCAGGGCGGGATCTTCGAACAGCGTCTCGGGCTGCGGCTTGGGCTGAAACCGCAGGCCGACTTCGCCGCCGATGGCGATCCGATCCGACATGTCCCGGCTGATCCCGGCGTCACCGCCGAAGATGAAGAGCGTCGACGTATCGAAGTACGGCAGATCGTTGAGCGTCAGCCCCAGATCCGGAACACGGAACGTGACGTCGGTGGCCTGCAGGAAGCGAACCCCGAGAACGCCGGCTGCGTACGTACGTATCGGGCCTTCAGGCAGGAAGAAGTACCGGAGGCCGCCTTCGATGTCGAACGCATCGGCGTTCGAAAACCTCGTGTACAGCGGAAACCCGCCCACCGAGCCGACGATGCGCTCCGTGCCGTTGTAGCGGCCGTATGCGAACGTCGCAAAGACTTCCTTGTCGTAGTCGAGCCCCAGGCTGCCGCTGAAGCGCAGGCGCAAGGCGTCGCTGAAATGGTTGCCGAGCCCCTGCTCGACGAAGACCGACGGTGTGCCCTGAATCGTGCCCACCCCTTCCTCGATGGCGTTGCCGGACAGCCCGATGCCGGTCCCAAGGAACACCGTCACCGACCGCGTGCCCTCGACTCCCTGCGCGTGGGCAGCGGCAGTGACACACAGCGTGAACAGCCCAGCCACCATCAGACGTGCTGAATGCAACCGCACCTCCCTTGAACGAGACGATTTAAAGCTACCTGACTCGCGAGCGGAGTGCTACCAAAAAACCGGACTCGAGCAGCTTCCGGGTTCATGGTTCCGAGTTCGGGGGTCATGGTTCCGGGTTCCAGGTTCCGGGTTCGCTGAGCGTGTACGGTCGCGGTTTGGTGCGCGTTGCCGTTTCCGGACGTACTGTCCCTTCTCGTCCGTGATGTTCGCCAGCACCCTGTCCGTGTCCGTCCGTGTTTTTCCGTGGCGGTTTTTCCGTGGCGGTTTTTCCGTGGCGCTGTCAGGCCACGGACTGCGTCCGTCCGTGGCGGCGGACGGCCACGTACACCGGGAGCCCGAGCACGAGGAGCAGGAAGCCCCAGTAGACCGTTTCCTGTCCGGCTCCCGCAATGGCCCAGATCGAGTAGACGAAGGCGAGCGCGGCGGTCAGTCCGGCACCGCCCGAGAGCCGAGCGATCGGCGGGCCGTCGGCGATGAGGAACACCGCGAGCGAGGAGAAGACGTACGGCACGAGCGTGTTGAGGGTGGAAAGCAGGATGAAGAACGTGAACAGCTCGACCAGGCCGCGCGTGTAGTTCAGCGATATTAGCGCCGTGGTCAGCACGCCGGCGATGATCATCCCGGCGGCAGGCGTCCCCCGACGCGAGACACGGGCGAACACGGCCGGGAACAGGCCGTCGCGGGCAACGGCCAGGGGAAGCTGCCCGGCCAGGAGAGTCCACCCGTTGAGGGCGCCGAAGCACGAGATCGCTGCGCCGAGCGCCACTGCCGCGGCGGCGCCCGATCCTGCCAGGGCGGCCGCGGCATCGGCGAACGGGGCAGTCGATCCGGCGAGCGTCGCCGGCGCGAGCAGGCTCATGACGCCGACCGTGCTCGCGATGTAGATCGCCGCGGTCAGCAGAGTGCCCGTGACCGTCGCGCGCGGGATCGTCCGGGCAGGATCGCGGATGCTGCCGGACGGAACGGTCGCCGACTCCAGTCCCAGGAACGCCCACAGCGTGAGTGTGACGACGGCGGGGATCGACACGGCGACGCCGCGCCAGTCCTGCTGGGCCGCGAAGTGGGATGGAGTGAAGGATACGATCCCGCCGGCCGTGATGACGACCAGCGGCAGGAGCTTCAGGACCGTGGTGGCGACCTGCACCCAGCCGGCCGTGCGTACGCCGGCGATGTTCACGCCGATCAGCAGCCAGACCGTCCCTACGGCGACGCCGGCCGCCGCGGGCGGCGTTCGCGAGAGCACAGGCAGGAACGTGCCCAGATATGCCACGAGCGCGACGGCGAGCGCCCCGAGGGTCGTCCACATCGAAATCCAGTAGCCCCAGGCGACCAGGAACGCCGGGAGGTCGCCAAACGCGCGGCGCGTGTACGCATACGGCCCTCCCGCGGCGGGATCCACCCGGGCCAGACGCGCGAACACGAGCGCGAGCATCACGGCGCCGCCTGCCGACACCACCCAGCCGACCAGGCTCACGCCGCCGTACGGCGCCAGCGAGGCGGGCAGCAGGAAGATGCCCGAGCCGATCATGTTGCCGATGACGAGGGCCACGGCCATCCAGAAGCCGATGGTGTCGCGCGACGAGCCGTGCGCTCGATCGCCGGGGCGGGCGTGGGTGGAGATCTCCACGGAGGGCGGCTTCACGGGCAGGCGCTGGCGATTATATGCCGGGGCTCCCAAAGCGGCAGAGCGGGACGCGGGCCGGCTCGCCTTACAGATTCGTGGCGCCGCCGCACCGAAGTGTCAGCAGTTCTGCGCAGGCGCGCGAAAACCGGCCGTGTTTGAACGGCTGAGCCCGGTCCCGGCGTTGCATGGCCTCGAGGTTCTCCACGAGACGCCGGTAATGGATTTCCGCGACTTTGCAGCCAAGGAGACATCCGCGCTGATCGAACGGCTGCTCGTCAGCCGCTCGGAAGCAGCGCTCGAGCAATTCCGTACGCTCCGCGACGCGCTCGACCAGGCGGCGCGCGCAGCCGAGGAAGCGTCGGTCGCCGCGCCGCCGCTCACCGACGAGATCCAGGAAGTCGTCAAGCGCCTCAACAACGCGGCGGGCGCCGCGGTTCGAGCCGTCTCCCAGCGCGTCCGCGACGAAGCTCGCACGGCGGTCGACGCGGTGCAGGCCGAGCTCGAGGGGCAGCGCGCCGAGGCCGAACGCCTCGCCGTGGCTCTCGCGGGCGCGGAAGCGCAGGTCGACGTCCTCCGCGAGGAAGTCCGGATCGAACGCGACCGCCTCGAGTCGACCGAACGCGAGCTGGCGGCGGCGCGTGATGCGCACGACGCGGCCGAACGCCTCGCCCGGGAGCAGCTCGATACCGCGCGGATCGAGGCCGAGCTGGCCCTGCGCCAGCTCACGGATGCGCGTTCTGCCGTCGAGGACGAGCTGCGCGAGGCGCGCGGCCTCCTCGAGACGACGCTGGCCGAGGCCGCCAGGCTCGCCGAGCAGCTCGAGGCGGAAACGACGGAGAAGCTCACGCTGCAACGCGACGCCGCCTCGGCGCAGACAGCCTTCGAGGCCGCCGAGGCCCTCCGGCTGGAGACCGAGTCCGCGTTCCGACAGGAGTCGGAAGCGCGGAGCGGCGTGGAGCGGGATCTCCGCGACACGCGCGATCTCCTCGACGCGGCGCTCGCCCAGAGCGCCCGCCTCTCGCACCAGCTCGAGGCCGAAGGGACGGAGATCGCCACGCTGCGCGCCGAGCTGGCCGAGACGCGCGTGTCGATCGCCGAGCTGGAGGACGCCCGCGCCGCCGCCGAAGCCCGCGCCGGCGAAGCCGCCCATGCGCAAGCGGCGCTCGAAAGCGAATTGCTGGACGTGCGGACGACGCTCGACGCGGCGCTCGCCGAGACGTCAGCGGTGAATGCGCAGCTCGAGGCCGCCTCGAGCGAACAGCAACGCCTCCTCGCCGAGCTCAGCGCCGCGCAGGGCGAGATCGCCACCGCGCAAACCCAGCGGGATGCCGTGGCGTCGCAACTCAAGCACAGCGCGGCCCGCGTCCACACGCTCGAGCGCACGCAGGCGCGCCAGGAAGAAACGATGCGGCAGCTCGAGAGCCGGCTCGAGCACGCCGACGCGTCGCTGCGCGAGCGGGCCGGCGACGCGGAGCCCGACGCTGCGGCACGCTCCGCAGAGCTCACCACGCTTCGCGACGAGATCGACCGGCTGGGTGCCCTGATGAGCACGTCCGTCGGGGCGCTGGATGCGCTGGGAGGCGCCGGGACCCTGTCGGATCTCCTCGGCGAGCTGGCGCGCCAGCTCGCCACCCAGTTCTCGCGCGTCGCGCTCTTCCGGCTCAAGGGGAATCGGCTGGAGGGGGAACACCAGCTGGGCTTCGATCAGGCGGTCGACGTCACCAAGCTGGTGATTCCCCTCAGCGTCGACTCCCTCCTGACGCGCGCCGCGACGTCCGGAGTCGTGGAGGCCCTGAGCGAGAGCGATCGCGAAGACGGCGGCGTGGCGCTCTTCGGGTCCACGCCGGCCGCGGCGCTCGCGCTGCCGATCGTGCTGCACGAGGAGCCCCTGGCGATCGCGTACGTGGAGCACGCCACGCAGCCGGGCGGCGAATCCGCCCAGGGCCCCGACGCCGCGAGCACGGCGTTCGCCCGCCTGCTCGTCGCGCACACCGTCGCCCTGCTCACCCGCCTGACCAACGAGCTGAAGGCGCTCGCCGAGCTGCGCGAGTACGCTACGATCCTCCTGCAGGAAGCGGAGGAGATGTTCCTGGCCGACTTCGATGCCGGCCGCAGCGGCGAGGAGCTGCGCTCGCGCCTGAAGGACAACATCGAATGCGCCCGTCAGCTCTACGCCCAGCGCGCCGCGCTCGAAGGCTCGGGGGCGTCGGCGCTGCTCGACGAGCAGATCGCCTCCACGATCGACGCCCAGGGCTCGACCCGCTTCGCCCAGGAACTCGCCACCCTGGTCGGCCGCCCCGCCGACCGGCGCGCGGCGGAAGCTTCCTGACCCGCGGACGCCGCCCCGGGTGGCGGACCGCTTGCAGGCACTTCCTCTAGCCATGGCACGCAGGAAAGGGGCGGCGCCCGGGCGCCGGCGCGCCGGAGAGGACACGCTCATCGACTGGCGCGAGCCCGAGCGCAACATCCACGTCCTCGACTGGCGCGAACGGGCTCATCAATTCGGTCTCGTCCCGCTGGATCGCGACACCGACGAGGTCGAGGGGCTGCACCGTCTGGCGCCCCGAGACCCAGAGCTCCTCATCGAGGAAGAAGAAGACGAAGCCTTCGACCGGCAGCGGATCGACGGCGAGGACGAGCCCGATCGCGACGAGCTCGCGATGCCGGTCGATTCCGGCGTCTCCGGCGAGGACCTCGATCTCGTCCGCGTGTATCTCAAGCACATCGGCCGCCGGCGGCTCCTCAAGGCCAGCGAGGAGCAGGAGATCGGGCGTCGAATCGAGGCGGCGCGTGCCGGCGTGCAGGCGGCACTCGCGACAATTCCCTGCGCGCTCGACGCCCTGTTGAGCCTGGCGGACCACGTGCGAAAGGGCACGGCTCCCGCAGCCGAGCTCATCCTCCTGCCCGACGGCGGTGAACTGCTCCCCGAGCGCGTCGATCCGGTGCTCCAGGCGTTCGCCCGCATCCGGCGGATCCGCAAGCGCATGGAGAACAGCCGCCGCCGGTGCGAGGACCGCCGCTCCAGCGCGGCCACGCGTACGGCCTATCGGCGCGACATCGCCGAAGGCGGCCGGGCGATCGGCAGCCTCCTCGCGGAGCTCCCGCTCCGCCCGTCGCTCGTGGACGACCTGGTGGCGGAACTGCGGGAGCTGAACAGCTCTTTCGCGGACCTGGACCAGCAGGCCCCGGCCGCCGGCCGGGCTGAGGTGCGCCGAGCGCTGGAGCGCAAGGCCGGCGTCCCCCACCGGCGCTTCCGCGAGGCCTTCGCGATCCTCGAACAGCGGGAGACGGGCGTCCTCGAGGCCAAACGCGAGCTGCTCGAAGCCAACCTCCGCCTCGTCGTCTCGATCGCCAAGCGCTACCTCAACCGCGGGCTGTCGTTCCTCGATCTGATTCAGGAAGGCAACATCGGGCTGATGAAAGCCGTGGATCGCTTCCAGTTCCGGCGCGGGTTCAAGTTCTCGACCTACGCGACCTGGTGGGTGCGCCAGGCCGTGGGCCGCGCCGTGGCGGACTACGGCCGGACCATCCGCCTCCCGGTGCACGTCATCGAGTCGCTGAACCGGCTGATGCAGGCGCGGCGGACCATGGCGGCCGAGCTGGGACGCAACCCGTCGCCGCAGGAGCTCGCCCGGCGGATGAACGTGCCGCTCGCGAAAGTCGAGCTGCTGCTCGAGGCGGCCAGGACGCCGGCCTCGCTCGAGGCTCCGGTTGGCGAGGAGGAGGAGACGCGGCTCGCCGACCTCGTGCGGGACGCTGCCGCCGACTCCCCGGAGGAAGCAGCGATGCGCAGCCAGCTCGCGCTGGAGGTCGAGCGCGCGATGGCGCCACTCACCGACCGCGAGAAGGAAGTGATGCGCCTGCGCTACGGCCTGGGCACCGACCGCGAGCATACGCTCGAGGAAGTGGGCCGCCGGCTGTCGCTCACGCGCGAGCGCGTGCGGCAGATCGAAGCCAGGGCCGTCGCGAAGATGCGCGCCGCACGGGCCGCCTGACGCCACGGACAAACACGGACTGAGTCGCCACGGACAAACACGGACTGAGTCGCCACGGACAAACACGGACGAACACGGACTAACTGGCGGCGCTCATCGCCCGATCCACGAAATCGCGAGCACGTTGACCGACAGCGTGACGCCGGGCACCCACTCGGCGTCCTCTTCGGCGTCGCCAATCGCGCCGAAGTCGCTGGGGACGATGCCGCCCACGCGGCTGAAATACACGCGAGCCTGCAGCAGCTCGTGCCAGCGCTGCGCCCGCTCGCCGGCGGCGACGACGAAGGGACGGATCGTCAGCCGCGGCTCGAACAGGCCGTGCCACTGGCCTGTTTGCGGACCCGACAGCTTCACGGCCCCAACTCCGACGCCCCCGAGCACGCCCCGGATGCCGACGTCGACCGTCCCGGTGACCGGGAAGGCGTACACCTTCGGCGGCGACACGCCAGCCGGGTACTGCAGGTCGCTGCGGTCGGTCCACATCACGGCCACCTCGAAGCCCGCAGTCAGGTGCAGCCGGTTCGGATCGTGCTCGAGCCCGGACGGATCGAAGAAGACCGTCCGGCCGGTCGTCGGCGCATCGCGCTTCGTACCCCATGTCTGGAGCGGCAGCTCGTAGTCCCAGCCGTAGAAGGGACCGGGACCGCTCAGGCCGTCCCACCACCGCCAGAACCCCAGTCGATCCGCTGCCGCGTCAGGAGGCGTGATCAACGCGATCACCACAACGAAGAGGCACGGGAGCCGTCGCAGACGCATATCGTCCTTTCCGCGGCACGAGCGTGCCGGCGCAGCAGGCCGAGGGCGTGGGCGCAGCCGCCGGCCAGAACGATTGTAGCTGCACCCCTATAATCCCGCATGACGGATCTCGCCCCAGCGCAGTGGCTCCTCGCAATCCTGGCTGCGTTCGGGCTCGGGGTCGGGAAGGCAGGACTCGCCGGCCTGAGCCTCCTGCACGTCGTGATCTTCGCGTTCCTGTTCGGCGCGCGCGAGTCGACGGGCGTGGTGCTGCCGATGCTGCTCGTCGGAGACGTGTGTGCCGTGACGGCATTCCACCAGCACGCCCGGTGGGACTACGTGCGGCGGATGCTGCCGCCGTCGTGTCTCGGCATCGGCGCCGGCGCGCTGCTCCTGGGACGTCTGGACGAAGCGGCGTTCAGGCCGGTGATTGGCTGGATCATCCTCGCGCTCACGGTCCTGCAGCTCGCCCGCATGCAGCGCCCCGACTGGTTCGGCAGCGTGCCGCATGCGCCGTGGTTCACCTGGGCCATCGGACTCCTCGCCGGCGCGACGACGATGCTGGCCAACGCCGCCGGACCGATCTTCGTGCTGTACGCGCTCGCCGTGGGCCTGCCGAAGCTGGAGATGGTCGGGACGGGCGCGTGGTTCTTCTTCATCGTCAACGCCGTCAAGGTGCCGTTCAGCGCGGGGCTCGGCCTGATCCACGGAGGCACCCTGCTGCTGAACCTCGCGCTGGTGCCGGCCATCGTCGCCGGCGTGCTCGGCGGCCGGTGGGTCGTCCACCGGATCCACCAACGCCTGTTCGAGATGCTGCTCCTCGCCTTCGCCGCCATCGCGGCCCTGCGGCTCACGGGCGCATTCTGACCGTCCGGCAATCCTTGACGGAATCCCGGTATTCACCTGCGTATTCCGCGGTTGATCCGGTCAGCAGGTCAGGTCGATCACAGCACGCTGAGTCCCTGCTGGATCCAGGAGAAGCTCGGCGAAGGCGGCAGGGGTGAGGTCGTGAATACGCAGCGCCGCCGGGAAGAGGTCAGTCCGCGCGGCGGCCCTGACGATCGATGGCGATGGACTGGACGCGCGTCGTCACGATCCGGCAGTGCTCGTGGACGATCTCGAGGCTGAAGCCGCAGCCAATCCACTGCAGCTTGAGCAGACTCCCGCCGAGGCTGCTGCCGCTGAGGTGCGCCTCGCGGGCGATTGGGAAGAATGCGCCGCCCTGGACGAGCACCCGCGCCTCGTGCGGCCCCAGAATCGTGATCTCGTATGTGGAATTACAGGTCCGGACCGAGAGTTGATCGAGCGGGGCCAGATCGGAGAGGTGAATGCCGCCCGCCCGGGCCACTGCTGCCGCGAATCGCTCGACTGGCGTGCCGAGGATGCTGTGCGGCCGCCGCGGGGAGTGGAGCGCGGATAGAGACATCCACGGGGATCATGGCGCCATTCGCGCCGAATGTCGAGAGAATATACTCCGGGGTCAGCCATGAAGAGCCCTGCAGTCTGCCTCGTGCTCTGCGCTACGTTTCTGGCGGGCGCCACGCGCGGAGCGGGTGCGTTCGCCGAAAGCGGGCACCGGATCGTGGGGCTCCTGGCCGAGCGGCACCTCGAGGGCTCGCGGGCGCTCGGCGAAATCCGGAAGATCCTCGAACCGGGCGAGACGCTCGCCGATGCAGCCGTCTGGCCCGACACCATCAAGGCGATCGTCTACGAGGACGACGAGACGGCCCCGTTCCGGCTGGAACATCCGGCGCACGACACGTACCACTGGGTGAACCTGCCGTTCCAGGTCGCGCGCTATGCTCCCGCCGCCCCCGGAGCGCGCAGCGGCGACATCCTGCAGATGACCATCGAATGCATTCGCGTCCTCCGGGGTCGATCCCAGGTCTTCACGCGGCGCGAGGCCGTCCGCCTCCTCGCCCACCTCGTCGGCGACGTGCACCAGCCCCTGCATATCGGAAACGGCTTCGTCGCCGCCTCGGGACGGCTGGAGTTCGTCATGCCGGAAGGCGCGACTGGCTGGCGTGACACGGTCGGCGGGAACGTCCTCGTCTACGGACCGCAGGACCGATTCAACCTGCACTCGTACTGGGACGCGCACGCGGTCAACCTGGCCATGCGCGCGGACGATCCTCGGGCATATGCGTCGCGGCTGTTCACGGACGTGCGCCCGGGCGCCGGATGGAAGGACGAAGCCGAGCCGGAGACGTGGCCCGAGCGCTGGGTCAACGAGTCGCTGGCGATTTCTCGCGAGGCCTTCGCCGGAATCGCCATCGTGGCCTATCTCGGACCCGACGAGGCCCGGCGCACAGCGCATCGCTGGCGCATCAGGCAACCGCCCCGCTACGACGACCTGGCGCGGCGGGTGATTTCCTCGCAGCTCGCGAAAGCCGGGTACCGCCTGGCCGCAATCCTGCGGGCGGTGTGGCCGGATCGCGGCTGAGCCGCGGATTTCCTTCACGGGGACTTGTCCGCCGTAGCCCGAGGGGCGGAGCCGGTGACCGCGGATGGTTACGGAGTCTTCGCGCGTCGCGGTTCAGCGGCGCAGCGACGCCTCGAACTCCGCCTGGAAGCTCTCGAGGTCCTGGCCGAACGCCCGCCGGAAGTTCCCCATCCGGTCCTGCGAAGCGGCGAAGAGGCCGAAGTACTCCACGACGGGCGCCACGTCGTGGCGGGCGAGCAGGAAATCCACCGCCAGAAATGCCAGCGCGTATGCGGCGGGCCCCTGGCGCTCCCCGGCGGCGACCCACTGGCGGAACGTGACCAGGTCGTCCAGGCGCGGGGCCGAGCGGCCTGCGGCGCGGAACTCGCGGCGCCGGGTTGCCCGTGCATCGGACATCGACGCCGCGTCGAGCCGCTCGAGCACACGGATGGAGAGCCAGTCCGCGAAGCCCTCCCGCAGCCATTGATCGGAGGTCCCGCGGGTGCCGCCGCCCAGCTCGTACTGCAGGCTGTGCCCCAGCTCGTGCGCGAGCAGCGCGAGGCGTGCCGGCCACGGCATCCGATCCAGGTTGCCTTCGTTGATGAGCACGCGGCGATGCCCGCCGACTGCCGTCATGGTCTGGGCCGTCGAGCGCGCCAGCCCGGGATCGTACCCGACGCCGAGCAGGCGCCGCTCGAACGCCGCGCGGTTCGAATGGAACTCGAAAGTGACGGGGAACGTCCCGAAGCGCAGATCGCGCTGGGCGATCGTGACCACGGTGGCCGCTGCGGTGCGGTAGTCGAAGATCGCCTCGAGGCGGTACACGGGTCTGGCACCCGCGTCCGGTATCGACACGAGACGCGGTTCCGACGGAGTCGCGCGCGCAGCGCACCCCGTGAAGGCCGCGATCCCGATCAGCAGGACGATCGCCTTCGCCATGGGCTCCGGCGGAAGATTACTGACTGCCCCCGGCGTCGGTCGTCACCGTGCCACGCTGCGTCTTCCCCCGCACCGGGTGCGGCGGGCGGACCACCTTCGCTGGCGGCGACTTCTTCAACTCTGCCATGACGACCTCGATGGCCTTCTCGAGCTGCGGATCGCGGCCGGCGATGACGTCGGCGGGCGTCTGCTCGACCTCGATGTCGGGCGCGACGCCTTCGTTCTCGACGACCCAGCCCTCTTCGGGCGTCCAGATGGCGAGGTTGGGCGCGGTGATGGTCCCGCCGTCCATGAGCACCGGGAACCCGAGAATGCCCACGAGCCCGCCCCACGTGCGCTGCCCCACGAGCGGCCCCAGCTGGTACTTGCGGAACATCCAGGGCAGCAGATCGCCGCCAGAACCGGCGGTCTCGTCGATGATCATCGCCTTCGGGCCCTGGATGGACGCGAAGGGCGTCTTCAGATCCGCCCCGTAGCGCATCGCCCAGTTCGCGATGAACGGACGCCGCAGGATGTCGATGTAGTAGTCGGCCACGCTGCCGCCCCCGTTGAAGCGCTCGTCGACGATGATCGCGTCCTTGTGGACCTGGGGGTAGAAGTACCGTTTGAAGTACGTGTGCCCGGAGTTGCCCGTGTTCGGCACGTACACGTACGCCACGCGCCCGCCGGTGGCCGTGTCGACCTTCTTCAGGTTGCCCTCGACCCAGTCACGGTTGCGCAGCGCGGCCTCGTTGGCGATCGGCACGACCTGCACGGTGCGCGAGCCGGATCCGTCGGCGTTCGGGCCGAGCGTGATCTCGACGATCTTGCCCGAAGTGTTCTCGAAGAGACTGTAGAGGTTGGTGGGTGGCCGCAGGTCGCGGCCGTTGACGGCCAGCAGGTACTCGCCAACCCTGGCATTGACGCCCGGCTCGGTCAGCGGCGCGCGCAACTGCGGGTTCCAGTTCAGGCCGCCGTAGACCTTCTTCAGCCGGTATCGGCCGCCGGCAACCTCGAAGTCGGCGCCGAGCAGGCCGCCGGGCACGGTCCGCGGCTCGGCCAGGCTGTCGCCGCCGCCGACGTTGTGATGGCCGACCGACAGCTCGCTCGACATCCACTGCAGCACGCGATTGAGGTCGGCCCGGGTGGCCACGTGCGGCAGGAACGCCTCGTACTTCTGCCGCGCCTTCACCCAGTCGACGCCGTGCATGTTCGGGGCGTAGAAGTAGTCCCGGTTGATCCGCCACGCTTCGTCGAAGATCTGCTTCCACTCGGCGCGGGGATCCACGCGCACCTCGATCGTGTCCACGCCGATGCGGCCTTCCGACGGCTCGATCTTCCTCGTGGTCGGCACGATGGACCAGTTCGCGCCGTTCCGGTAGAGGAGCTTCTTGCCGTCGGCCGACACCACGTAATCGTTGACCTCGGGCAGCAGGACCTCGTTCTTGCGCGCGGTGAGATCGTACCGGTTGAGCGCGGTCTTGCCATCCGCCGTCTTCAGGTAGTAGACGTGCCCGGCCGCCCCGACCTGCAGATTCGAGAGGTCTGCCGGCGGGACGGGCAGGTCGAGGATCCGATACTCGAGGCCGTCGAGATCGATCCGGAAGGGCTGGTCGGGTTTCGCGGGCGTCTTCTCCTCGGGCGTGGGCGCCTTCTCCTGCTCGTTGGAGTTCGCCGCCTCCGGCTTGTTCTCGGGAGCCGGCTTGCGCGGATCGGACGGCTTCTCTTCGTCGCTCTCGCGCGCGAGCGGCGAGACCTGATCCCCGGGCAGCACTGCCAGATAGATCCCGAACGTCGCCCGCATGTCGGCGTTCGACTGCGCGAACCAGTCCTTGACGGGCCCGGCGTCGGTGGACGCCAGGAAGAACAGGTACTTGCCGCTCCGGTCGAACACCGGATCCCGCACGTCGCTCAGACCGTCGCTCACCTGGAACGACTTCTGCTGATCGAGCGAGTGGACGTAGACGGTCGTGATGAGCGACTGATTGTCCATCGCGTACGCCAGCCATTTCGAGTCGGGCGACCACGAATAGCTGATGATCACGACCGGTCCGTAGATGGGCTGAGAGGCGATCTTCCTCGACACGCCGGATTTCACGTCCACCCAGTAGATCGACTGCGAGTTGTCGAAGTAGGCAAGCTTCTGGGAGTCCGGCGACCATATCGGGGCGTTGTAGAACCCTTCGCCCGCGACCTTGATGGCGCGCGGCTCCCCCTTGCCGTCCTGGCTGCCGATATAGAGCTGGTATTCGCCCGAGACGTCCGAGAACCACGCGATCGAACGGCCGTCAGGCGACCAGGCCGGATAGCGGTCGTGCGCGCTGACGCTGTTCGTCAGGTTGCGCACGTCCCCCTTCTCACCCGGCACCGTGACGATCTCGCCACGGAATCCGAACGCCGCGCGGGCGCCGCTTGGCGAGAGCGCGGCATCCCGGATCCAGCGGGCGCCCTTCACGAATCGCGGCCGCGTCTCGCGCAGATCGGACGCGACGCCAATCGTGAGCCGCTGACTGTCGCCGGTCTTCGGATCCAGCAGGTGAAGCGCGCCGGCCTGCTCGTAGACGATGCGGCCGCCACCCGCCGAGGCGCTGAGGACGGGGAAGTCCGCGTGCGTGGTGACCTGGCGGAGGTCGCGGCTGCGCGTGTCGTACGCGAACAGATTGAACTCGCCTTTCCGATCGGAACGGAAGTACACGAGGTCCCCGATCCACATCGGGTCGGCGTCGTTGGACCGCGACGCCGGCTGCGGAATCTTCTCGATGGCGTGCCCTTGCGTGTTGTACAGCCACACGCGCGAGACCGTGCCGCCGCGATACTGCTTCCACTGCTGGTGGCGCGGCGCGAGCGGGCTGTAGGCGAGGCGAATCCCGTCGGGTGAGTAGGTCGCCCTGGCCGCGTTCGGGATCGGCAGCGCCTCCGCCATGCCGCCTTCCGCGGGCACCGTGAAGAGCTGCGAGTAGCGCAGCGTGTACGCCGCGCGCTGCGACGTGAAGAGCACCGCCTTGCCGTCCGGCGTGAACGCCTGCACGAGATCCGCGCCCGGGTGCCACGTGAGCCGGACCGGCGGACCGCCCGTCACCGGCACCGTGAAGACATCGACGTTGCCGTCGTACTGCGCGCTGAAGGCAATCGTCTTCCCGTCCGGCGAGAACACGGGGTTCGACTCCACACCGTCGTCGGTGGTCAGCCTCCGGACGTTCGTCGGGGTCGACGAGCCGTTCAGCTCGGCCACGAACAGGTCGCCCGCATAGATGAACGCCACGTGGGAGGCACTGACCGCAGGTTGCGTGAGCATGCGGGTGTCGGCGGTGTCGGCGCGCGCGTCCAGACGGGACGTGAGCGCACCCGCGCACAGCAGCAGCAGCCCCGTCAGGAGAGCCGGTTGCAGTCTTCTCATACAAACCTCTGGCAGGCCGCTGAACGTGCCGGCCTGAATGGAACCGGGAGATGGTATGTCCCATCCCCGTGCAGGAGCGTCCGGGGTTCTCAGTATACACATCGCCCGGGTCGAGGCTGCTCCCGTATAATCCGCGCACCATGGCCCTCGAACCGGGCGCCCGCGTCGGTGCCTACCAGATCGTCGAGGCAATTGGCGCCGGCGGCATGGGCCGCGTCTACAAGGGCTTCGACCCGGCCCTGAACCGCCACGTCGCCATCAAGGTCCTGCCGGAGCTCTTTGCCGTCGACCCGGATCGCCTCGCACGTTTCGAACGCGAGGCCCAGCTGCTCGCCGCGCTCAACCACGCCCTCATTGCGCAGGTCTACGGCTTCGAGAAATCCGGCGAGACGCGTGCGCTCATCATGGAGCTCGTCGAGGGGGACACGCTCGAACAGCGCATCGCGGCGGGTCCACTGCCCGTCGCCGAGGCGCTTCAGATCGCTCGGCAGATCGCCGAGGCGCTCGAAGCCGCGCACGAATCGGGCATCGTGCACCGCGATCTCAAGCCGGCGAACGTCAAGGTGCGCGGCGACGACTCGGTGAAAGTGCTCGACTTCGGCCTGGCCAAGGCGCTGGACCCCTCCGCCGCCAGCCTCGCCGCGGACCCGCTGAACTCTCCCACGCTCACCGCCCACGCCACGCGACTCGGCGTCGTGCTCGGCACGGCGGCCTACATGTCGCCCGAGCAGGCTAGGGGCAAGCTGGTGGACCGGCGCGCCGACGTGTGGGCGTTCGGGGTCGTGCTCTACGAAATGCTCATGGGGCGCCGGCCCTTCCAGGGCGAGGACGTCTCCGAGACGATGGCCGCCGTGCTGCGAGAGACCGTCGATTTCGGCGCGCTCCCGTCCGAAACGCCGACACAGGTCCGCGAGCTGCTTCAACGCTGCCTGGAGCGGGACGTGCGCCAGCGCCTGAGAGACATCGGCGAGGCGCGGGTGCTCATCGACCGGGTCATCGCCGGGAGGAGCACGGATTCGGGACGGGCACCTGGCATCAGCGCGCCTGCCGCTGCGGCTGGCACGCCGCGGCCGCTCCGCAGGGTGGCCGCAGCCGCGATCGTGGTTGGCGCCGCGGCCGGGCTGCTCCTCTTCTGGGCCCGGACCGAGACGCCGGCGCTCCAGCCGCCGACCACGCTGCTGGCCGACATCGGCGTGGACGCCTCCCTGCTGGTCGATCAGGGTGCCGCGGCGGTGCTGTCCCCCGACGGCCGCACGATCGTGTTCCGCGCCGAGAAAGACGGCCGATCGCGGCTGTACATCAGGCGGCTGGACGCCCTGCAGGCGACATCGATCAGCGGCACCGATGAGGCGTCGGGCCCGTTCTTCTCCCCCGATGGACGATGGATCGCGTTCTTCGCCGGCAACCGGTTGAAGAAAGTGGCGGTCACCGGCGGCGCCCCCGTGGACCTCGCCGAGGGCGTGGACCGCGGCGGCGCGTGGACCGACGACGACTTCATCGTGTTCGTGGCTGCGCTGGGTCCGCGCAATCCTTTGATGCGCGTGCCGGCCCGCGGCGGCACGCCCGAACCGGCCACGACGTTGTCCGGCGACGAGGTCGTCCACCGCTGGCCGCAGGCCCTCCCCGGCGGCAAAATCCTGTACACGGCGAATTCCACTCCGACCGCTCACGATGGCGCGACCATCAAGGCACAGGGCGGGCCCGGCGGGGGCAGCGAAGGCAGGACCGTGGTGACCGGCGGCTACCACGCACGGTACGTGGGGAGCGGTCATCTTCTTTACGTGCATCAGGGCACGTTGTACGCGATCCGCTTCGATCTCGACCGTCTCGAAGCGCATGGAGAGCCTGTACCCGTCATCGAGGGCGTCGCCGCCTCCGCATTCTCCGGTGGCGCACAGTTCTCCGTCTCGGAACACGGCACGCTGGTGCACTCGCCCGGCACCGTGACGAGCGACGACACGCGGATTCACTGGCTGACGGCGGACGGGAAGACGAGCGTCCTGCACGCGCCGCGCGACATCTGGAGCACCCCGGGATTCTCGCCCGATGGCCGTCAGCTCGCCTACACGATCCAGGACGGCCGCCACCTTCAGATCGTGGTGTACGACGTGGAGCGCGGAACGGCCGCCCAGTTGACCTTCGGTACGGCCAGCCACACCAACCCAGTCTGGACGCCGGACGGCCACCGCCTCATCTACGCCTCGGACGAGGGACAACCCGGCGTCTCCAACCTCTACTGGCGGCCCGCGGATGGGAGTGGCACGGCCGAGCGGCTCACCAGCGGCGCGATCAACCGGGTCCCGTGGTCGGTGCATCCCCAGACCTGGGCGATAGCCCACACCGGGAATCGCCCTGGCGGCAGATCCGACGTCTGGGTTCTGCCGATGGACGCGGCCGGATCGGGCGAGCGGACCCCGGGCGAGCCCCATGTTCTCGTCGCGACGGATGCCGTCGAGACCATGCCCGTCTTCTCCCCCGACGGCCGGTGGCTGGCCTATCAATCGAACGAGGACGCCGGCAGCTTCAGCGTGTTCGTGCGCAGCTATCCGGGCAGCACGGGCAAGTGGCTGGTCAGCGCGCAGAACTCGATTCACCCGGCGTGGTCGCGGAAGCGGGCCGAAATCTACGTCTCCGTCGGCGGCCAGATCCTGGCCGTGCCCTTCACCGCCGACGCGGGCGCCTTCCGCCCCTTGAAAGCCCGCCCCTGGTCATCCCTGCGCTACAGCCCCGGTGGAGCCCTGCGTCCGACTTACGCTCCGCACCCGGATGGCGATCGGATGATCGTGCTCGGTCCGGGCAGCGCTGCCATGCCCGAGCACGACCGCGTTGTCTTCGTCTTCAACTTCTTCGACGAACTGCGGCGCAGGGTGCAGTAGGCAGCAGCCAGTATCCAGCCTGAGTCCTGACTCAGCGCCTCCAGGAAGCCTCCGCCGGAAGCCGCGAGCCGGAAGCCGGAAGCCCGGAAGCCGGAAGCCGGAAGCCAGGAAGCCAGAGCCGGAAGCCGGAAGCCGGAAGCCGTATACACTACCCCCATGCGATTCATCGGCCTCCTGCTCGCCCTGAGCCTCACGGCGCCTCAGTCCCCGACGGGGGCCCCGGACGTCACGCCGCCAACGCTCGCGATTGAAACGCACACTCTCGACAACGGGCTCCAGGTCGTGCTCGCACGCGACCCGTCGCGACCGGTCGTCAACGTGCAGGTGTGGTACCGGGTGGGGTCGAAGGACGAGCGGCAGGGGCGCACGGGCTTCGCGCACCTCTTCGAGCACATGATGTTCCGGGGCTCCGCCAACGTGGGACCCGAGGAGCACATGCGCCTCGTCCGCGAGGCCGGCGGCGCCGTCAACGCGTACACCAACTTCGATCGGACGGTCTACTGGCAGACGATCCCGTCGAATCACCTCGAGCGGGTGCTCTGGCTCGAAGCCGATCGCATGGCCTCGCTCGTCGTGAACGAGGAGAACTTCAAGAAGGAGCGCGAGGTCGTCAAGGAGGAGCGGCGGCTGCGGGTCGAGAATCCGCCATACGGCATGCTCGCCGAGTGGGTACTGGATGCGGCGTTTCAGGCCTACCCTTATAAGTACCTGCCGATCGGCTCCATGGAGGATCTCAACGCGGCCACGGTCGCCGACGTGAAAGCGTTCTTCGATACCTACTACGTCCCGAACAACGCCACGCTCGTCGTTGTCGGCGATTTCGACCCTGCGGCGGCGCTGGCGCAGGCGAAGACGCATTTCGGCCGGATCCCGCGAAGCGAGAAAGTACCCCGCGTGACCGCCAAGGAGCCGCCGCAGACCGAGCTGCGCGTGGAAAGCAAAGACGACCCGAAGGCTCCGCTGCCCGCGGTCGCGAGCGCATTCAAGCTGCCCTCGATCGGACACGCCGATACCTACCCGCTCCAGGTCGCGTTCGACATCCTGTCGACCGGCGAGAGCTCGCGGATGTACCGGCGGCTGGTCTACGACGAGCAGTCGGCGGTGGCCGCCCAGGCACAGCTCCTACTGCTCGAGGGGCCGTCGCTCGGCTTCCTGTTCGGCGTGGCCAACCAGGGCCGCGACGTGAAGGCCGTCTCGAAGAGCATGCGCGAGGTCGTGGACGGCCTCGCCGCCACCCCCCCGTCCGCCGAGGAGCTCGAGAAGGTCAAGAACACGATCGTGTCGCGGCTCGTGGTCGGCCGCCAGACGGCGCAGCAGAAGGCGGACGACGTGGGGAGTGCGGCCTCGCTGCTCGCCGACCCGCAGCGCTACAACACCGAGCTCGCGAAGTACCAGGCGGTCACGGCGGCCGACGTACAGCGCGTGGTGAAGGAATACCTCACCGAAACACGCGAGACGCGCCTGTTCATTCAGCCGGCGGCCGCGAGGAGCGGGCAGTAGCCCGTGGTTCGGCGACGCGTAACGAGAAGCGAGAGATCGAGGAATTCGATGAGAAGCCTGCCCCTCTCCACGGCCATTCTGACCACCGCGCTCACGTTCGGGCTCGGATGTCCCGCCATCTGGGCCCAGCCCGCGGCGCAGAAGCAGCCGCCGAAGCCAGGGCCGGAGCGGCCGTTCGCGTTCCCGGCACACACGACCACGAAGCTCGAGAACGGGCTCACGGTCTTCGTCATCGAAGACCACCGGCAGCCGCTGGTGACGGCGACGCTGATGCTGCCCGGTGCCGGCGCCATCAGCCATCCCGGGGAGAAAGCGGGCCTGGCGGGGATGACGGCCGCGCTGCTCCGCCAGGGCACGGCAACGCGCTCGGCGCAGCAGATCGCAGAAGCCATCGACCGCGTCGGGGGCTCGCTGACGGCGTCTGCCGGTGACGACTCGACCGAAGTGTCGGTGACCGTGCTCACGTCTGCGCTGGCAACGGGGTTCGAGCTGCTCGCCGACGTCGTGCAGCGGCCCGCGTTTGCGCAGGACGAGATCGAGCGGTGGCGCCGCCAGACCCTCTCCGGGCTGCAGGTCGCCTACAACGATCCCGAGTACCTGCGCAACGTGGTGGGGCAGCGCGTCGCCTACGGCAATCATCCCTACGGGTACCCGACGGACGGCTTCCCGGATACGGTGCGGGCCCTGACCCGCGAGGACGTCCAGGAATTCCACAAGACGATGTACTCGCCGGCCGGAGCGTTCCTGGCGGTCGCCGGAGACATCACCACGCAGGCCGCCGTCGCGCTGGCGCGGAAGCACCTCGGAGACTGGAAGGGCCGCGCCCTGCCGCCACCGGGCGCGCCCGACGTGCGCCATCAGCGGCGGATCGTCGTAGTGGACAAGCCCGACGCGGTGCAGACGCAGTTCGGCATGGTCGGGGCGGGGGTCCCGCGCAGCCACGCCGACTGGCTGTCGCTCTCGGTCGCCAACCAGGTGCTCGGCGCCGGCTTCAACTCGAGGCTGAACATGCGGCTCCGCGCAAAGGAGGGGCTCACCTACGGGGCACGGTCCTCGCTCGAGAGCAACCGCCTGGCCGGTGTGTGGGGCCTGACCAGCTTTACACGGACCGACGAAACGGTGAATGCAATCAGGATGACCCTGGAGGTCGTCGACGAGTTCCGCAAGAATCCCACGACGCCGGCCGAGCTCGCTGAAGCGACGTCGTACATGTCGGGGGTCTTCGCCATTCAGACCGAAACCGCCGGCGCCGTCGCGGGCCGGGTGCTCACGTCGGCCCTCCATGGCCTGCCGGCCGACTACTGGCGGACTTACCGGGATCGAGTCCGCAAGATCTCCGCGAGCGACGTGTCCGCAGCCGTCGAGCGGCACCTCCATCCCGAGCAGCTCTCGATCGTCGCGGTCGGAAACGCGGGCGGATTCGCCAAGGCGCTCGAATCCCTCGGAATCGTGAGCATCGTGCCCGCCGCGAAGCTGGATCTCACGCGGCCGGACCTGATGACGAAGTCCGAGACCGCCGCCGGGCCCGACGCGACGGCCCGGGCGGAGGCGATCGTCAGGGCGGCCGTGGAGGCTGCCGGTGGAACGGCCGCCCTCGCCGCCGTCAAGGATTCGACCGGCACGGGAAACATCTCGCTCGTCACGCCCGCAGGGGAAATGCAGGGCAAGGCCACCGCCACCGTGCAGCAGCCCGACAAGGTCAAGCTCCTGATCTCACTCGACATGGGTGAGTTCGTCCAGGTCTTCGACGGCAGCCAGGGTTGGATGCGGTTCGGCCAGCAGCCGCCGGCCGATCTCGCCGCCGAGATGATCCCGGAGCTGCGCCGGGCGGCGCTGCTCACCGGAGGTATCGGCGTGCTGCGCGAAGCGGTCGAAGGCCGCGCGGCAGTCTCGGCCCTCGAGCCCAAGGTCGTCGAGGACACGAAGCTCGAGCGCGTCCTGTGGAAGAAGGACGGGCTCGAGATGACGCTCGGCTTCGATCCGGAGAGCCGGCGCCTCGTGAACGTCAGCTATCGCGGTCAGACGATGCAGGGGCCGGCGGACATCGAGGTGCGGTACGCCGCCTTCAACAAGAC
>DASPFV010000146.1:0-47269 GCA_035620975.1 Vicinamibacterales bacterium | reverse complement strand
CGGCCGGCGCGGGTGACTCAGGTAGGTCATCACCTTGGTTCGCAGCTTGCCAATCGAGAAGGCACGACGGTAGCTCGCGGCGTACTGAGCCGGAGGCTGCGCTCTCAGCTCGTATCGGCGGCTCCGTCCATCCTGCGCGCGCAGTGAGGCACCGTCGAAGAACAATTCCCGGATCGTTACATCGGACGTCTCGACGTCGTAGCGGACCGCGAGCGAGCGGCGGTTCCACCAGTGCTGCGACTTGATGAACCGACGCGTCGGCTGCCCGGCTTCGTCGAAGTAGGACGGCTGGTCGAGATCCGGCATGATGCAGTTCCCGAGACCGTAGAAGATGTGCCGCCCCTGATACTGCTCGAAGGACTGGACGCAGTGCGCGTGATGGCCGACCACCAGGTCCGCGCCCGCCTCGACGATCGCCCGCGCCGTCGCCACATCGGAGGGCTTTGGGAGGGTTACTTCCTCTTCGCCCCAGTGCAGCGAGACGACAACGCGTCGGGCGCCCGAGGTGCGGGCCGCCCTGATGTCCCGCGCGATGCGATCCAGCTCGAGCGCGGCGGCGCCCGCCTGCTCCGGTGCTGCCAGTACGGCGGACGTCGAAGGACACGCGTACCCGAGCAGCGCAACGCCCCATTCCGCGAGGAACAGCGGATTCCCGGCGTCGGCGTCGAGCCGCCCCGCGCCGAATCCCGGAACACCCAGACGCCGCAGCTCGCGTTGGGTGTCCGTGAACCCCTCCTCCCCGTAGTCCATGCTGTGGTTGTTGGCCTGGCAGACCGCAATCGGAAGCCGCCCGAACGTCTGCTCGATGTAGCTCCGGGTGGCCTTCAAATTGACCTTGCCGGGCCAGCCGCGGACCCTCGTGGTGATGGGGTACTCGAGGTTGAACACGTAGGGCCCGGGGAGACCGAGACGGTCGAGGTTGGCGGAGTACGCCTGTGGCAGGAAGACATCGCCGAGAAACGTCAACGTGGGCATGCGTCGCCTGGACGCCAGCTCGTCCGTTCAGCCCACAGCGTAGCGCGGGCCAGTGCCAGTCGTGGCGTCCAGGGCAGACCTGTGCAAAGCGACCGCCAGAGGACTGGCGAGCGCGACCCGGATGCTGAAAACGTCTTCGGCTAGCGGAGCCGCACGTTCAACGGCGCGACGGGTGGGGGCGCGCTCGTTCCGGCGCTGCTGAGCGGGAGCGGCGCGCCGAGGTCGGCGCCGTCAGTCCCAGCATTCCGGTAGGGGCTCGACGCCACCAGGGAGTGATCCGCGTTGAATTGAGCCAGGTACTCCTCCATCGTCGGACGCCAGGTAATCGCGGGGTAGGTGATGCTCGAGGGTCCGCCGGCCAGCACGTTGTGCGTCCACGTGTACTGCATCGTCAGCCCGGCGAGCGCCTTGATGCCCAGCCCGACGGAATCGCCGAATACGCCGTAGTCGTTGTGCCGCGCGAGCGTGTTGGTCACTGTCAGGTTCTGGATGGCATACGCCGCATTGCGCGGCGTCGGCTCGCCGTTCACCCAGACCGACCCCGTGTACATGAGGAGGAAGTGCCCGCCGTTCACGACGGTGTTGTGGTCGATCGTGACGACCCCGATCTCGCTGCCGGCCTGGAAGGCCTGCCCGGCCGTGATGATCAGGTTCTTCCGGATCGTGAGCCGCGTGGTCTGCTCCGACGGATAGGTGCCGTCCCGCCCCAGCATGCTGACCCCGCGCTCGGTGTCGCGGACAATGTTGTGCTCGAACAGGACGTCGGTCGTCGAGGACCATGGCGCCCGGCCGTCCTGATTCCTGACGGTGAACGAGATGCCGAATCCGGTCTGACCGTCGGTCCAGCTGCGCTCGAACACGTTGTGCCGCACGGTGACGCGCCTGGCCGCTTTCAGCTCGAACAGGTTCTTGACGACCCGCGGCTGCCCCTTCCACTCGAGTCGCTTCGAGACGAAGTTGCGCTCGACGAGGATGTCGGCCGGGACGCGGTCCGGCGCGGTGCTGTCGGCGCCGCCGAACATCACATTTTCGCTCGCCGCTTCCAGGTAGTTGTCGACGATGGTGTAGGGGCCCGCGCCGTCCCAGGCGCAGAACGCCTGCGAGTCCTGACCGCTCTTCCAGATGTTGGCGATGTGGGAGCGCATGAGCGTGATGTGCCGCCCGTTGCCCTGGACCGCTCGCTTCTGCCCGGACGAGCCGGCGACGATCAGAAGGCGGTCGAAGACGATCGAGCTGGAGTCCAGCACCTGGATGATCGTGCCTGCGCCGTCGGTGTTCGACTCGAATCGGAGGCCGTCGATCCGCCAATTCGCCGTGCCGACGATCATGAGCGCGGGGCTCGTGCTGCCAGACGCGAGCGTCGGCAGGAGTGGCGCGTCGGCCTCGACCAGCCGGCGCGCGGGCAGTGTCTGCGAGGATCGCACCGTGATGACCGAGCCGAACGGTTTGGCGGGCAGGCGAAACGATCCTGTGAACCGGGCGCCCGCAGCCAGCACCACGTGGTCACCCGGGAGCGCCGCATCGAGCGTCGCCTGCAGATTGCCGCCGGCGTTCACTACCCGAGTGTCCGCATGAACCGGCTCGACGAAAGGCAGGGGACCGAACGAAGCGAGCACGTACACGGCTGCGCAGGCCGACACACGGCGACTGAGAACTGGGGACATCCCGGGGTCCTTTCCTGGCTCGGAGAGAGCACCGCGGGCGTCGGCAAGAAGGATGCCCCGCGACAAGGCCGCGGACCACCGGAATTTGCGTGAATTTCGCGGATGCGCGAATGACCCGGCGCGCCCGCGCGATTACGCGTCCGCACGCCCGCTTACAATCCCGTCGTGACGGTTTTATGGCTCAGCTGAACCCGTTCGCGCGCGCGCGACGCGCCGCATGATCGCGTCGATATCGGCACCAATCATCGTGCCATCCGTCGCCGCGGTGCGGAAGCGGCTGCCGGGGCGCAGCCGGTAGTTCCCGCGGGCGGGGCTGACGAACTGACCGAAGAATTCGTCGACCGCGGGGTAGAAGTTGTCGGGAGGATAGCGGGAGGCTGGAGCGCCGGCGACGACGTTCCGTCGTACCTCGCCGAGCATGTAGGCGGCGACCGCCGGAGTCCCGATCCCGGCCTCCTCGCCGAAGATGCCGTACTCGTTGTGCACGGTCAGGTTGTTGGTGAACTGAAACCCCTGAACGGCCTCGAGCCGCCCGTTGCGCCGGCCGTACATCAGCAGGACGTGGCCGTCGTGCACGACCGTGTTGTGGTCGACCACCAGGTCCGCCGGCTCGTTGCCGATCTGCAGGAACCGGCCCCCGCTCCCCCATCGGCGCGAGATGTCATAGAAGAGGTTGTGGACGATGCGGATCCGGCGCGCCTGCCGGCTGCCGGTCCGGTAGTCGTGGCCGCTCAGGCTGATCCCCGATGCCGCCCGCCGGATGATGTTGTACTGCAGGGTGACGTCGGAGACGACGCTCCACGGTGCGCGACCGTCCTGGTTGGTGACGCTGAACAGGATGGCGAAGCCGGTCTGTCCGGCGAGCCAGCTGTGCTCGAGAATGTTGTTCTCGATCAGCACGCGTTGCGCGTTCTTCAGCTCCAGCAGGTTCTTCACCGTCCACGGCGTTCCCCGCTCGCGCCAGGCCAGCGGCTTGGTCAGGTAGTTGTCGCGGATGGTGATGTCGCTCGGCACGAGGCCGGGAATCGTCGGGTCCGCCCCGCCGAACATGACGTTCTCTCCGGCGGCCTCCAGGTGGTTGTTCTCGATCACGAACGGGCCGGGGCCGTTCCACCCGGCGATGGCCTGGCTGTCCTGGCCGACGGCCTTGATGTCGCGGATGTCGCAGTTGCGGATGGTCGTCGATGCCGAGTTCAGGGCTATCCCGCGCTTCTGGCCGAGCGTCGGGTCGCCACGGATGATCAGGCCGTCGAGCGTGAGGTCGCGGGGGATGAGCGCGGGATCGGGCTGATCGCTGCCACCGGATCCCAGCGTGATGATGTCGCCGATGCCGCCTGCGTTCGCGTCGAAGGCGATCCACTGGATCCGCCAGTTCCGGGCTCCCGCCTGCGTCGAAAGCGCCGGTCGCGTGTTTCCGGAGCGCAGCGTGGCCATCCACGCCGCGTGCTGCGGCCGCACGCGGCGGTCGCGCGGTAAGACCAGCGGGGGCACCGCCGAGCGGATCGTGATCCCGGCATCACCCGACGTTGGCGGCAGTCTGAAGTTCCCGACGAACGTTGCCCCGGCCTGGAGCAGGATCACGTCGCCGGGCCGGGCGCGGTCGATTGCCGCCTGCAGATCGTCGCCGGCGCGGACGAGAACGTACGCGGCCTGACGGCCATCAGCCGCCTGCGAGACACAGAGCACCTGCAGCGCAATCAGCGCGAGTGCAGACCGAAGGGTGGTGCGCAACGCGCTCGCGGATCTCAAACGATGTGCCATCGAGGTGCGCGCGCAGGAATCGAATCGGCAGCGTACGCCCGCCGGGCTGAGCCGTACCTCACCGCAGCCGGGCAACGGCTTGTCCAATTTAGGTAAACCCTTGCCGTGCCCCCGGTGTCGAAGGAGGCCGGGCCGCGCATGACCGTCATGCGGAGCAACCTGTAGACACATCCATCGGGCCTCCGGTGGCTGGGCTGAATGGCACCTCCCTTGCTGCCCCGACTCCACAACATTCGCCGGCGCGGGGAATTCAACGAGAGGAGACGTGTTGCTCAGCCGGATCGCGCGACGTTCGGTACGCTGCCTGGCCGTCTCGACTGCGATCGTGCTCGTCTCGGCCGATGCTCCGGTGATCGCCCAGCAGACGTCAGAGGTCGAATACCCGGGATGGGTGTTCACGCCGTCCATCGGGCTGGGAGGCGCATGGGACTCCAACGTCCTGCTGGCTGGCGAGGTCAACCCCGGCGACTACGGCACTCCCGTCAGCCCATCACTCAGCCTCGATTATGGCGGCCGCCGGACCCTGCTGTCGACGGCGTACGGGGGAACGTACGTGATGTACCGCAGCTTCGAGGAGCTGAACAGCTCGGAGCAGCGTTTTCGCGCGTTCGTTCAGCGGCGGGCGACCAAACGGCTGACGCTGTTCGCGCAGGAGAGCTTCACCTCTGCGCCGACCACGGACGTGCTGGAGTTTTCAGGCGTACCTTTCTATCGCGTCGGCTCGCAGACGAACGTCGCGAGCGGCGGCCTCGAGGCCGCGCTTTCCCGGCTGACGACGTTGCGGGCGTCGTACTCGCTCCGTTCCGTCAGCTTCGAAGACCGGCCGCCGCAGTTCGGGGGGGACTCGACCGAGCTTCAAGGCGGGTACGCTCACGAAGTGCTGGTCACGGCCGGACGGATGCTGTCGCGGCGGCTGACGCTCGGAGGCGAGTACCAGCTGCGCCGGTCCGTGCTGACGGATGGGCTGGACCGCTTCAACATGCATACGGCCGCGGCGACGCTGGAATTCGCGATGTCGCCGAACGTGACCATGTCCGCGTCGGCGGGGGTCGCCCGTCTCGGTGCGGGCCTGTATCACGACGCACGGACCGGGCCGAGCGTGCACGTGGGGATCGCGCGGCGGACCCGCCTGGGAACCGCCTCGGCATCCTATGTCCGAACCTTCATCCCATCGTTCGGCTTCGGAGGCACGTTCCAGAACGAGGAACTGGCGGCCTCGTTTCGGGCGCCCTTCTTTCGGGGGCGGGCATATGCCGTCGGCAGCGCCGTGCTGCAGGACAACGACCCGCTCGAAACGGACCGGCCGAGCCTGCAGTCGCTGTTGTTCTCGGGTGTCGTGGGATATCAGGCTACGCGATGGCTCAGCCTCGAGGGCTTCTACGCCCGGACCCAGCAGGACAACACCGCCATTGTCAACCAGATCGTCCGGAACCAGCTGGGCTTCAGGGTCGTAGCCGCCAAGCCGCTGAGGATCCGCTGACCTGATTCGGCGCGGCCAGCGACATGTCGAACCCTGCGAACAACCCCACCGCCGCCCGGCGGACATCCGGCGGGCTGACACGGGTGGAGCCCGAGGTCTCGCTGGTTCACGACACGTTCTACCGGCGGCTGCGCCGGCAGGCGATCTCGCGTCTGCATGATCTGGACGATCGCGTCTCGAACTGGCGCCGGACGCGGCGGAAGATCCTGTTCGAAGCGGCATCGCCGATGAGCTTTGCGATCTTCCGGCCGGTGTACGCGCTGCTGCGGCAGGATCCCCGGCTCGAGATCTGGCTCACCGCGTATGGGCGGAGCCGGGACCCCCACGCCGTCTTCGAGCCCTTCGGCATCACCGCCCGCGTCGTCTCAGCGGCTGCGGCCCAATGGATGAAGGTGGATGCGTACATCAACGCGGACTTCTGGGACACGACGTGGCTTCACCGCCGGACGCGAAGGCTGCATCTCTTTCACGGGGTCGCCGGCAAGTACGCCCTCGACGCGCCCGTCGAGATCGCGCCCGTGGTGGCGAGCTTCGATTCCCTCATGTTCGCGAACCTCGATCGCCGCAGGCGGTACGTGGAGGCGGGCCTGGTGCCAGACGATCCCGTGCGGGCCGCGCTGGTCGGCTTTCCAAAGGTGGACTGCCTGGTCGACGGCAGCCTCGATCGAGCGGAGATCGCCCGCCAGCTGGCCCTCGACGCGCGCGTGCCGACCGCCATCTATGCCCCCACCTGGTCGCCCCATTCCTCGCTCAACACGATGGGCGAAGAGATCATCGAGCGGCTCGCGGCAGAAGGGCTCCAGGTCGTCGTGAAGCTGCACGATCGATCCTACGATCCGCAGGAACGCGGCTCTGGCGGGATCGACTGGGCCGCACGGCTCCGCCGGTACGACTCGCACCCGCTGGTTCGCATCGTGCGGGATGCCGACGCCTCCCCCTATCTTGTGGTCTCCGATGCCATGGTCAGCGACCACAGCTCGGTCGCGTTCGAGTACACGATTCTCGATCGGCCACTCGCGATCGTGGACCGGCCGGAGCTCCTCAGGCAGGCCGGGATCAATCCGGAGAAAGTCCGTCAGCTCCGGTCCGCCGCCGACGTCGCCGCCGACGCGCGCGGAGCCGCGGCGGCCGTCGTCCGCGGGCTGCAGAGCCCGCAGCGGCTCTCGGCGCAGCGCCGCCAGATCGCCGGCGTCCTCTTCCACCAACCCGGCACTGCCTCGGCCCGTGCCGCGAGGATCATCTACGAGATGGTCGAGCTGCCCGCACCGATCGCCGTCACCGGCGCTACGCGCGAGTCCGACTCCGCCGCTTCGCTGGCGGCCGTGGGGTAAGTCAGCCATGGCCGGCCTGCAGCGCCTGAGCGTTCTGATCTGCACCTACAACCGTGCGCCACTCCTCGCAGAGACGCTCGCCGCGCTCGCCGACGCCGAGCGTCCACGGGGCTGCGACGTCGAAATCGTCGTCGTAGACAACAACTCCGATGACGAGACCGCCGAGGTAGTGCGACGCGCGGAAGCGAGGGGGCCCTGGACCGTGCGCTACGCGTTCGAGCGTGCTCAAGGCAAGAGCTTCGCCCTGAACACCGGGCTGCGCGCGGCCAGGGGAGGCATCATCGCGCTCACCGACGACGACGTGATTCCAGCGAGGGACTGGCTGGTCCGCCTCGCTGCCGAGTTCCGCGACGAGGACGTCGTGTTCGTGTTCGGCAAGGTGATGCCGCGGTGGGGCATCGCGCCGCCGCCGGAGCTGCTCACGTCCCCGGCGCGGGACATCTGGGGTCCGCTGGCCCTCGTCGATTACGGCGAGGAGCGCATCCGCTACGACGCCCAGTCCTTTCAGAAGCGACGGCTGCCAATCGGCGCCAACCTTGCGGTGCGCCGGGCCGCGATCGAGCGTGTCGACGGCTGGCGCACCGATCTGGGCAAAGTGAACAACAGCCTGATTGCCGGCGAGGACCGTGAGCTCTGCATCCGTCTCTTCAAGGCTGGACTCTATTCGGGCGTTTACGCGCCTTCAGTGATAGTGCGGCACTACGTGCCGGCCGAGCGCCTGACGCGGAAATATTTCAGGAAGTGGTTCTACTGGCACGGGCGTACCCTGGCCCGCATGACTGACGGCATCTATCTCGACCTCGACATCGATCGAGTGCCGCACATCGCGGGCGCTCCCCGCTTCGCCTACCGTGAGTTCCTGCTCTGCGCAGGCCGATGGATGCGCCGGGTGGGCCGCAACGACGGGCTGGCCCTGCTGATCGAAGAGCTGAAGGCCATCGAGTTCATGGGCTTCTTTGCCGAGTCGTGGCGCCGCCGCAGGCTCCGCCGCCCCGGCGGAACGGCGCACACGGCGATCGCCGGTCAGCCGGCCCGATGAGGAGCTGCGGGCGGATGCCGGAGAACGCCCGTTCCACGCCCTGCGCCGTATCCGTCGTCGTCAGCACGTACAACCGCGCCGACCGGATCGAGCCCGCCCTGCGGGCGATCCTCAGCCAGACGGGCGACGTGCCGTACGAAATCGTCGTGGTCGACAACAACTCGACGGACGACACCGCCGCCATCGTGCAGCGCATCGCGCGGGAGGCCGGCGGCCGTCTCCGCTACGCGTTCGAGGCGCGGCAGGGTCTTTCGCACGGCAGGAACACCGGTATCGGCCTGGCACGGGGCTCGATCGTCGCGTTCACCGACGACGATGTCAGGGTGGCGCCGGACTGGGTTCTGGAAATCGCGCGGGCCTTCGACCGGTACCCCGACATCGACTATGTGGGCGGCCGCGTCCTCCCCCGCTGGCTGGCGCCGCCGCCGGCGTGGCTGACCACGGCACACTGGTCGCCGCTGGCGCTCCAGGACTACGGATCGGAGCCCGTGAGGTCCAGTCGCCAGCGGGCCGTCTGTCTGGTCGGTGCCAGCCTCGCGTTCCGACGCCGAGTCTTCGACATGCTGGGGCTGTTCAATCCGGCGTACGGCAGGATCCGCGACGGCATCGGATCGACCGAGGATCACGAGATGCAGCTGCGGATGTGGAAGGCGGGCCTGCAGGGGCTCTACGTGCCGTCAATTCTCGTGACGGCCGACGTCACGGCCGATCGCCTCACGCGGGAATACCACCGGCGCTGGCATCGCGGCCACGGACGGCACTGCGCCCGCATGCGCCTGCGCGAGCGCGTGCCGGCCGACATGGGTCCGCTGAGCGAACCCTCGGACGTCGTCACGATCTTCGGCGCACCGGCGTTCGTCTACGCGGAAGTGTGGTGGGCGGCGACGCGATGGCTGCGGGCGCTCGGCTCGGGCGGTGACGCGCTCTTCTACGATCACCGCCTGCGGTATCTGACAAGTTACCTCCGCGACAGTTACAATGCGTGGAGCCACGCCGAGAATCGTGGGACGTTGAGAGAGCTGATCAGTTTTTCGCGCGCATATCTCCGCAAGCGTGCAGGCCGCCTCGCGACCGGGCCCGCCCGCGTCTGACACTCTGGACAACTCAGCCGCAGGGTTCCCTCGGGAGGCGCCGCCCGCCCAGAAAAGGAACCTGCCTTGCAGAAACGACCCCAGCCGGCTACCGACGTGTTCGCACGCGGCACCTGCTGAGGGGCCGTTATCACATTGAACGGGGCAACAATGGAATCGATTTGCTCGAATTCGGAAACACCCGAGCGACGGCGGTCCGTCCGATGCTGCCGGATTCCCGCCGTGGCGGCGCTCCTGCTGCTCGGGATGGGATTCGCCGACCGTGCTCACGCCCAGGAGCAGATCTTCTTCCCGGCGACCGACGATGCCAGGTCAGCCGTGCTGCAGAAGATCCGGAGCGAGAGTAAGCGGCTCGACATCGCCGTATGGCTGCTCGAGGAACACGAGATCTCGATCGCGCTGGTGCAGAAGCACCAGGCAGGCGTCCCCGTGCGCGTCCTCGGGGACCGGGCCTCGATTTTCGAATCGAGTAAGTTGACCCGCGCGGAGTTCGAGTACCTCGCCAGCAACGGTGTCCCGATCCGGCTCCGCTACTTCCCGACGTTCTTTCCCGAGACGATGCACTGGAAGGCCGGGATTTTCGTCGGCCAGAACACGGTGGAGTTCGGCTCGGCCAACTGGACGGCCTTCGAGCTCAGGCCGGTGTCCGAGACCAACTTCAAGGACGAAACGGCGCTCTTCACGAACGATTCGCCGATCGTGAACGCCTTCCTGACGAAGTTCGATCAGATGTGGGTCGATACGACGTACTTCCTGGACTGGCCGGAGGCGTACAGGCGCGAGACGGGGCAGACCTGGCCGACCGCCATGAACATCCAGCGGGTGCGACTCGAACCCGACTACCCGACGAACATCCCGGGGTTCGTCTGGGGCCAGGGCTCGGAGATGAACAACGCGATGATCACGGAGATCAACCGCGAGACGCAGGGCGTCTACCTCGTGTCGTATCGCCTCACCGTCAACAGCGTCACCGATGCGCTCATCCGGAAGCACACCGTGGACAAGGTGCCCGTGAGAGTCATCATCGAGCCAACGCAGTATCGCAACTCGGCGTTCCCGGAATACTGGCTGGTCGGCTCGATGGCCGACCGCCTCTGGGCCGCAGGGATCCAGATGAAGCAGCGCGCCCACACGGGCCTGACGCACATGAAGCTGCTCCTGACCTCGAATGTCGCGACCGTCGGGTCATCGAACTTCACGAAGAACTGGCAGCGCGACCACAACTACTTCGTCTCGATTCTGTCCAAGCCGCAGCTCTACCAGACCATCCGGGATCGGATCGAGGCGATGTGGAACGACAACGTCAACTTCGGGGCCTTCTATCCGAAACCGCCGAACGCCCCGACGCTGGTTGCGCCGGCCAATACCGCGACCGGCGTGACGACGCCCGCCCGGCTGGAATGGAACCGCGCGCCCTGGGCGGTCGCGTTCGACGTGTACATCGGGACGTCGTCGAGCAGCATGACGTTCGCCGGCCGCGTGAACGCCGTGGTCAACGAGGAGCCGCCGGCAACCTACTCGTTCACGCCGTCGTCGCTGCAGCCGGGCACCACCTATTTCTGGCGGGTCGTCTCCAAGACCTTTGCCAGCGAGTGTCTTCCCACGGCAACGCGATGCGATCCGACTCTCGTGGCCTCGTCGGCGACGCGATCGTTCACCACGGCCGGCAGCAGCGGCGGCGGGGGAACCGGTTCCGGCCCGTTCGGCGGCACACCCGTCGCGCTGCCGGGGACGATTCAGGCCGAGCAGTTCGACAACGGCGGATCCGGCGTGGCGTACTTCGACACGACGGCCGGCAACTCCGGCGGAGCGTACCGATCGACCGACGTCGACATTCAGACTACCAGCGACACGGGTGGCGGCTACAACATCGGCTGGCTGAAGCCAGGTGAGTGGCTCAAGTACACGGTCAACGTGAGCACCGCCGGGGTCTACGACCTCGAGTTCCGCGTCGCCTCGTCCCAGGGGGGCGCCCGGTTCCACCTCGAGGCCAACGGCACGAACATCACGGGGCCGATGGAGTTCCCGTCCTCGGGCGGCAGCCAGTCGTGGACGACCATCAAGAAGACTGGCGTCTCGCTCGCGGCGGGCACGCAGGTCTGGACGTTGATGATCGACAGCACGAACGCGAACGGCGGGGTCGGCAACGTTAACTACATCCGGGTGGTCGCCGGGTCGGGTACGCCCCCGCCACCGACGGGTTCTACGCCGTTCGGCGGTACGGCAGCCGCGCTACCGGGCGTCGTGCAGTCGGAGAACTTCGACGAAGGCGGGCGGAACGTGGCGTACTCGGACACCACGACCGGGAACTCCGGCGGAGCGTACCGTTCGACGGACGTCGACATCCAGGCCACGAGCGACGGGGGCCCCGGATACAACATCGGATGGATGAAACCGGGCGAATGGCTGAAGTACACCGTCAACGTGACCACGACGGGGGTCTACACGCTCGAGTTCCGCGTCGCCTCTTCGTCTGGAGGTGCGAAATTCCACGTCGAGGTCAACGGCACCGACGTCACGGGGCCGATGATGTTCCCGACGTCGGGCGGGACCCAGTCGTGGGCGACCATCGCGAAAACCGGAGTCAGCCTGACCGCGGGAACACAGGTCTGGAAATTCGTCGTCGACAGCGCGAACTCGAGTGGCGGCGTCGGCAACATCAACTACATCCGCGCGGTCGCCGGCTCGAGCAGCTCCGCGTCGTCGACGCCGTTCGGCGGCACGCCGGCGGCGCTGCCGGGAGTGGTGCAGGCGGAGCACTTCGACGAAGGCGGCCGCGACGTGGCCTACGTGGACACCACGGCCGGCAACGCCGGAGGGGCGTACCGATCGACGGACGTGGACATCGAAGCGACGAGCGACACGGGCGGCGGCTACAACATCGGCTGGCTGAAGCCCGGCGAGTGGCTCCACTACACCGTCGACGTCGCGGCGGCGGGCGTGCACATGATCCAGGTTCGGCTGGCGTCCTCGCTCGGCGGCGCACGCTTCCACATCCAGGCCGACGGCGTCAACGTGACGGGGCCCCTCACGTTCCCGACGACCGGCGGCACGCAGAACTGGACGACGCTCACGAAGACGGGGGTCGATCTCGAGGCAGGCGTTCAGGTGCTGAAGCTGGTGATCGACAGCCCCAACACGAGCGGCGGGGTGGGCAACATCAACTACATCAGCGTCGCGCCCGAGTCGACGGTCTCGGGAGGGACCGGTGTGCTCCCGGCCACGCCCACCGGCCTCGTGCTCGTCCCGTCGGCCTGAGGGCCGGATGGATCGGCCCGCCTGGAACGTGCTGACGGGGACGCTGACCAGGTACGCCCTGCTGTTCGTCAACGTCGCGCTCGGCATCTTCCTGATGCCGTTCACCATGGGCCACCTCGGCAAGGCCGAGTACGGCCTCTGGATGCTCGCCGCGTCGATGACGGCCTACCTGCAGCTGCTGGACCTGGGATACGGCAACGGCCTCGTCCGGCAGCTGACGCAGGCCGACGCACGGGGTGACGAGGACGACATGAACGTCGTTCTCAGCACCTTCGTGGTCGTGTACGCGCTGATCGGCATCGCCGCGCTCGCCGCCCTCGTCCCGCTGACGGGCCTGCTGCTCCCCCGCTTCCCCAATCTGTCCCCGGAGCAGGTCCGAACCGGCCAGTGGGTGCTGCTGATCCTGGGCCTGCGCGTCGCCGTCGCTTTTCCGATGAGCGTCTTCGGCGCCGTCAACACGGCCCGGCAGCGCTTCGCAGTCACGGGCACGATCTCCATCGTCGTGGCACTGGCGCAGGCCACCGCGACCGTCCTGGTCCTCCAGGCCGGATATGGCCTGATCCCGCTGGTCGCGGCCACCACGACAATTGGCCTGACCAGCTACATCGCGTACGCGATCGTCGCCCGCCGGACCTTCCCGGCGATGCGCCTCTCCGTGCGCCGGTTCAGCCGGCCACAGGTCCGCGAGGTGACCAGCTACAGTCTGTACCTCTTCCTCATCAGTATCGCCATCCATCTGGGCGCCAGCCTCGACACGCTGATCATCGGGGCCTACCTGGGCACGAGTGCCATCGCCGTCTACACCGTGGCGGTGAGGCTGGCGGAGTACCAGCGGCAGCTCTGCGGTCAGTTCAGCGGTTTTCTTTTCCCGCTCGTTGTCCGGTTCGATGCACGACGGGATCTCGAGGCGCTGCGCGCCACGCTGCTCGACGGGACGCGAATCGCGCTCGGGCTGGTCGTGGGCGTCACGATCTGCCTCGTGACGTTCGGCGCCGACCTCGTGACGCTGTGGATGGGCCCGGGATTCGCCAGCAGCATCGCGCCGCTGGGCGTGCTGGCGCTCGCCGGGGTCCTCATGGTCGCGCAGGGGCCGGCGGGGACGATCCTGCTCTCCACCGGCAGCCATCGCCTCGTCGCGGGTCTCTCGCTGCTGGAACTCGCCGGCAACGCCCTGTTGAGCGTGGCGCTGGTCTCGCGTTTCGGGCTCCTGGGCGTGGCGCTCGGCACCGCCATCCCCTACGTGCTGCTCAACGCGGCAGTCCTGATGCCGCGCGCCTGCCGGGCCGTTGGAGTGCCGCTCGGGCAGTTCATCAGGACGGTTGCCCGGCCGGCCGCGCTGGCCGCGGTGCCGGCCACGGCCGTGGCGGCTGCCCTGCGCGCGGGAACATCGCCGCAGTCGCTGCTGGCGGTCGTGGGGCTGGGAGCCGTCGTCGGGGCCGTCTACGTAGTGGCGTTCGTCGGCTTCGGGCTGCCGGCCACGGATCGCGCCCGCTATCTGGGCTCGATGCGGCGTCCGGGCATCGGATGGGAGGCACGAGAGTTGCGACGGCATGACGCGCAAAGGACGGCCATGTGACCGACAATCTCGAACGCTGGCGGAAAGCGCAGGCGCCGCGAACGGGTGACATCCGACTCGAGCTGTCTATGGAGGCGGCGGAGTTCCTGGGCCTGCCGCGCTCCGAAGTCCAGCGCCGCGTGGACGAGTCGGCCGAGGCGTTCCCGGACGAGTGGAATCGCCTCGTGAAGGATCCCTCCAGTCCCGAGCAGCTGACACGGTTCTATAACGAGTCGAGAACGGAGCTGTACGAGCAGATCGCGTGGCACGCCACGGACGCGATCCACGGGCGCTCGGTAGCCTGCGCCGACCTGGCCAGCCGGCGCGACGGGCGCGAGTTCCTCGACTTCGGCTCCGGAATCGGGAGCAACGCGATCGTATTCGGGCTGGCAGGCTTCCGCGTCACGCTCGCGGACATCGCGGACCCGCTGCGCGAGTTCGCGAAATGGCGGTGCCGGCGCCGCGGGATCGACGTTCGTGCCGTCGATCTCAAGCACGAGTCTCTGCCGCGCAACCGCTACGACGTCGTGACCTGCTTCGACGTGCTCGAGCACGTGCCGGCGCCGCTCGGTGCCGTCCGGCAGATCCGCGATGCGCTGCGTCCCGGCGGTATCTTCTTTCTGTACGCCCCGTTCGGCCGCGATCCGGATCGGCCTCAGCATGTCGTGCACTCGGACCCGGTGACCGCGCGCATGCGATCGCTCGGCTTCGCGTGTCGCCCCGAATGGGACGCGCTCTTCCCGGCGGTGCCGGATCCCCGGGCCTACGAGCGCGTGGAGCGAGCGGCGCCCGGCAACGCCGCCTACTACGTGCGCGACGTGTGGATGTCCGGATCTCTCGGGGATGTCGTCGCCAGAATAGTCAGGCTGTTGCGCCCGGCAGCGCGCCATGGCGCGCCGATGCGCGCGTGATCCCGTGGCGCCGATTCATCGACTCATCGCTGCTGCTGCGATCGCCGCTGCGTGTCACGCAGCAGTCGGGACGGCCTCCGCGGACCCGATCGGCATTCCGTGGCGGGCCGACCCGGGCGGAGGCCCGGTCACGATCACCTACAGCTACTCCAACCTGCTGGACGGCAGCTTCTTCCAGCTCTCGCCCACGCAGATACGGGCCGCCGTCGAGGAGGCGCTCCGGCTCTGGGCCTCGTATTCCCCGATCCACTTCGTGGAGCACCCGGACTCGGGTCCGGCAGCCTCGGATGCGCCGTATGCCGCGGCGGATCATCCGCTGATCCGGTTCGGCCATCATCCGATGGACGAACTGGCGCACGGATTCATTCCCGACGGGACAGACAACGGTCTCAACGGGGACATCCACTTCGAGACCGGTCTTCCGTGGACGATCGCAGATGGCCGCTGGGACTTCCTGGAAACGGTGACCCACGAGATCGGGCACGCCCTGGGCCTGCCGCACGAGACTGGCGAACCCGCGATCATGAACCCGATGTTCCCGCAACGCCGGTTCAACGGATTGGGCACCGCGTTTCTGTTCCCCGCCGATATCAGCGCGATCCGCGCGCTGTATGGCACCGGGAACGGAACCGTGCAGGCCCTTGCCTCGAATCCCGTGCCGGAACCAGGCGCGGTGCTGCTCGTGTCGAGCGGCCTCGGGCTCCTCCTCGCGCGACGGCGGTTGCGGGCTCGAGCCCGTACGAGCTGAAGGCTCGATCAGCGCGAACCGACGCGCGGCTCCGCCTCCACGATTTCAGCCGCGGACGCCGAACATCGGTCGATTGAGAAGCTGTCGAGCGCGGCTCCAGTGACCCCGATGGCCTGGCCGCTCAGGCTGCACCCGCTGACGGAGACCTTCACGTAATGGTGCGCGGCGATGGAGGCGGCGGTCCAGGCCGCCCTGCCGGCCGGGTAAATCGGGCCACCGCCGCCGCCCGAGACGACGTAGACGACCGGCTCACCCGTCGGCTCGAACTCCCGCCAGGGAATCGACCGCTCGTAGTTGTGTTCGTGGGCCGAGATCACGAGGTCCACGCCATGGCGTTCGAACAGGGGCCCGAACGCCTTCCTGACCGCCAGATCTGATCCGTGGTGCGTGCCCGCGCTGTACGGTGAACGGTGGAAGTACACGATCTTCCACGGCTGGGCGGTCGACGCGAGATCCGCATCCAGCCACTGGAGCTGCGCCGTGCGCCGTGACGCATCCTGAAACGCCAGCTCGGTGTCGAGCGCCACGAAGTGCACCGGGCCGTAGTCGTAGCTGTAGTAGCGCTCCGCATGGTCCGGGAACATCGGGCTGGAGCCGTTCTCGGGAAGGACGAACACGTCCTTGTACGCGCGCGCGAACGCGATCTCGTCGTCGTGATTGCCGATCGACGGGAAAAAGGGGCGCGATCGCAGCCAGCTTCCGTAGATGTCGAAGACCCACGCCTCGTACTGCGGGTAGCTGGCCCCGCCCAGACCACTGGACGTGCCGTACGCCACGTCGCCGCCGTGGATCGCGAGGTCGAAGACGTCGGCCGCCATCCGGACGGCGAGATCGCGCTGGGCCGTCGACCCGACGCCGCTGTCGCCAAAGGCGATGAACCGGACGGACCCGGTGCCGCGCGCGGGCGCGCTCCTGAACGTATCCTGACCCGGCGTCAGATCCACGCCATCGATCAGGACGTCGTAGCTGTACTGCGTGCCAGCGGCCAGACCCGTGAGCAGCGCCTCGTGCTGGTAGATGTCGGAGGCCAGGCCGGTCTGGGCCGCCGGAAACGACCGCGTCAGGGCAGCGGCCGTCGCGACGCCGCCACTTGACGCGGCGTAGCGAACCTGGGCCGTGCCGGTCTGCCTGGTCGTCCACACGACGACCGTCGACGAGTCGGACACGTGCTGCACGTACGGCCCGCGCATCGGCTCGGTGGCTCCGGAAGCGGCGGAGACGCGCAGGTAATTGATGTTGCCGACGCCGCCGCTGGCGTTGGTCGAGTCGATGACGATGGCCCACACCTGCGGGCCGGCGCCCAGGCTGACGCCCGGCGCCACGATGGTCGTCCATGCCTGGGTGCCGCCGGTCGTGGGGAACGTGAGCGGCCCCGTCCGGTCGACCCCATTCACCTCCACGTGGAACCTCGCCCCTCCGAGCGATGCGGCGACGCGCGCTTCGATGCTGTAGGTGCCGGCGCTGGCGACGCTCACGGTGTATTTCAGCCATTCGCCCGGCCGCAGCCAGCCGATGTTGTACCCGGCGCCTCTGTCCGAGGTGCCCTGGATGTCAACGTCCGTCTGACGGAACGCGCCGCCGGCATTACCGGCGGTGGTGTCCACGTAGGCCACACCGCTCCCGCCGTTGTCGAACTCTTCGGCCTGAACTACTCCCGGCAGCGCCGCCGGAGTGCCGCCGAACGGCGTCGACGAGGGCGAGCTGTTCGAGCCGGCGACCGCGCGGATGTAGTTCAGGTTGCCCACGCCACCGCTGGAATTCGCGCCGTCGATCACCACCCTGAGGACCTGCGTCCCGCTGGTCAGTTTCACACCGGGTACCGTGACCGTCCTCCAGGACTGATACCCGCCCGTGTTCGGGAACGTGAGAGGACCGGTGACGTCGATCCCGTTGGCCTCGACGTGGAAAGTGGCGCCGCCGACGGCGGCAGCGACCCGGATGTCGAGCGCGTACGTGCCCGGGGTCGACACGGCGACGGTGTACTTCAACCACTCCGCCGGCTTGAGCCAGCCGACGTTGTGGCCTCCGCCCGAATCGGTGGTCGTCTGGATGTCCACGTCGGTCGAGCGGTACTGTCCGCCGGCATTTCCTGCCGTCGTGTCGAAGTAGGCGACGCCGGATCCGCCCTCGTCGAAGTTCTCCGCCTGGATGGTGCCCGGAAGGGGTGCGGGCGTCCCGCCGAACGGGGTGCTCGACGCGGTGCTGGCCACCGCCGCCACGCGGATGTAGTTGAAGTTTCCGACGGCACCGCTCGCGCCGTAGCTGTCCATGACGAGCCGCCAGACCTGCTGCCCCGCGCCAAGCGCAATCCCGGTGCGCGGCACGGTTGCCCATGACTGCCAGCCCCCGGTGTTGGGAATCGTGATGGATCCGGTCCGATCGACCCCGTTCACCTCGAGGTGGAACGTGCCGCCGGCGCCGGCCGAGGCGACCCGGAACTCGAGGTCGTATGAGCCCGAGGCGCCGATGTTCACCGTGTAGGTGAGCCACTCGCCCGCTCCCACCCAGCCAAGCGTGTAGCCACCTCCAGCATCGGAGGCAGCCGCGATGTCCACGCCACCGCTGCGGTACTGCCCCCCTTCGTTCGAGGGCGAGTGATCGTGGTAGGCGACACCTTCGCCGCCTTCGTTGAAGTCCTCAGCCTGGAGTATTCCAGGCAGCGACTGGGGCGTCCCCCGGAACGGCGTCCCGAACGACTGCCCGGAGCCGGTCAGCAGTATGGTCCCGGCGAGGAGAGCGAGGAGAGCGCAGACGACGACCCTGGAGTCAAACAGATACCGCAATGGAAACGTACTTCCAGATCTGGCGAATTCTTTTCCTTGCCTGGAGTGCCCTAGCTCCTCAGCCCGACGAGGGATGCCACGGGGTGGATCATCCGCGCCAGACGGGGTCGCGTATCGAGGTACCGCCGCACCGCAACTTTCGGCCTCGGGGCGAGCGAGGCCGGGGGCTGGACGAACGTGTAGTCGTGCGGGTTCCGGAGCACCGCGGGCAACTCCGCTGCTACCGTATCACGGAACGCCTGCTCGAGCGCCGAGCCGAGTTCGGCGAGCCCCAGCTCGCGCGCCATGTCGACCGATTGATTCAGCGGCGAGCGGATGTAGTCGCGCCGCTTCTCGCCGTTTCCGCAGTAGAGCACGCCGAAGTCCAGGTGATCCTCCAGTTCGTTGGCCAGCCGGATCACGAGCACGTCCCGTTCGATCGGCGTCAGTGAGCCGACCCGCTTCCGGATCGCCGGAATAGTCTCACGGTTCCAGTCGAACCCGGTGTACCGGGCCACCAGGTCCTCGACGTCGCGTGCGACTGCCGCTCTCACGCGCGCCCGCTTCGCATCCGTCATCCCCAGTCGCCCCTCCCCGAAGTCACCAAGCGCGTACGCGGCGTGCAGCAGTCCGGCCGTGACGACGGACGGCGACTGCCGTATCGAGGCGAGTATGCTCGCGGTGCCGACGAGATGCGCGAGCAGCGGCTTTCCCGAGCCCCGGAACGAGGCCGTGAACAGCCGCATGGCCAGGTCGTACCCCGCGCGGACGAGCCGCAGCTCGGCCTCTGAGTAGCCGGCCTCCCGAAGCTGGCTGTAGAGCTGGAGGTTCGTCTGGGCGTAGCGCTGATCCATCGGCAATCTCCGTGCGCGACCGTTCGATGCGGTCCTCTGATCGTCGCGGCGGTTACGAGCGTGCATGGGGTATGCCCGCACGGGAAGATCGGCACAGCCACTGACGAGCTTGCCTGCCCCGACGCCAATTCGCCCAAAAAAAGAAACGCCCGCCACCGGAGCGGCGGGCGTCGATCGGAACAGGCGGGCAGGTTCAGCGAACGGTGTACTCGGCCAGGACGGGACGGTGGTCCGAGAGCGACGTGGACTGAACCCAGCAGGCAGTCGGCGTGACTCGGGAAGCGTCCGTGAACGATCGGAACTGGTAGTCGAACCGGACCGAGCCGTTCAGCGTGTAGCCATTCTCGTCGCTGCCCGTGACGTACTGCCAGACGTCGTGGTACTCGGTTTCCATCTTCTTGATCCAGGATTCACCCCACCAGGAATTGAAGTCCCCCCCGGCGATGCGCGGGCCGCCGAATCCGCGGGCCCAGCTCATGAATCGATCGAGCTGACTGGTTCGCAGGCTCGTATCGTAGTACTCCAGGTGCACGCTGAACAGGTTGACCGCCACGCCACCGACTTCGACGAGCACGCGCGCGAAGCCCCGGTTGTACGCCTGCAGCGTGGTTTTGGACAACACGGGCAGCCGGGTGAGAATCAGCGTCCCCTCCCCGCTGGAGCCGATGTGTGGCGCAAAGACGCTGGTCCAGGTGTACCCGGTCAGTGATTTCAGCTTCGCCGGCAGGGAGTTCGGCATGTCGCCGTCCCAGGTCGAGGCTTCCTGCAGGAGGATCACGTGCGCGCCCGAGCTCGCCATGAGCTGCGCCTGGCCATCCAGGTTGCCGTGACCGAAGTGGATGTTCCACGCCATGACGCGCAGCTTTCCGCCGCCGCTGCTGGTCGACGTGGAGGTAGACGTGGAGGTCGTGCTCTGCGTGAAACTGATGAACGAAAGGTTCCCGACGGCTCCGGTGGACCCGTTTGCGTCGAAGACGATCCGCATCGTCTGAACGCCGGCGGAAAGCGATACCGTCGCGACCAGGTCCTGGTAGTTGTTCCAGCCGCCGGTGTTGGGTATCCACAGGCCACCGGTCTTGTCGACCCCGTTGAACTCGATATGGAACTTTCCACCCGAGCCCGACGAGGCCACGCGCGTCACGACCCGGTAGGTACCCGTGGATGCGACGTTGACGCTGTACTTCAGCCACTCGCCTGCCGACGTCCACCCCACCGCGTACCCGCCGGCGGATGTCGTGCTGATGTCCACGTCCGTGTTGCGGTACACCCCGCCGCTGTTGCCGGACGAGTTGTCGTAGTAGCTCACGCCCTGGCCGCCGGTATCGAAGTCCTCGGTCTGAATGCCGCCGGGAATCGCCCACGGCGTGCCCCCGAACGACGCGGCAGTGCCGCTTCCGGAGCTCGTCGTCGTCGAGCCGGACACGGTCTCCGTCGTTTTGGTGAAGCTCAGATACGACAGGTTGCCGACCGCTCCTGTGGACGGCCCGTTCGAGTCGAAGACGATCCGCATGCTCTGCACGCCTGCGGACAGCGAGACGACGACGGGCAGATCCCGGTAGCTGTTCCAGCCGCCGGTATCGGCCACGCTCAACGGGCCGGTCTTGTCCTGTCCGTTGAACTCGATGTGGAAGGTGCCGCCGGTGCCCGCCGACGCCACACGGGCGACGATGCGGTAGTTGCCCGAGCTGCCGACGTTCACGGTATACCGCAGCCACTCGCCTGCACCGATCCATCCAACGGTGTACCCGCCGGTCAGCGTCGTGCCGATGTCGACATCGGTGGACCGATAGCCGACACCGAAGTTACCGGGAGTGTTGTCCTTGTAGGCGACGCCCGAGCCCCCGTTGTCGAAGTGTTCTGCCTCGATTCCTCCTGGAATCGCCGACGCGGTGCCACCGTACGGCGTCTGTGCGATCGCGGGCTGCGCCAGGAGGAGCGCCGAAGCGAAAGTGGCAGCCAGACCGACCAGACGTCTCGCCCGCATGGGCAGCTGCACACCACGGGGAACCTGGGATACACCAATCGTCATCTTCTGACCTCCCGGCGTCAGAAAAGCCATCAGTTGAAGGATTGGCTCGACAAGGCGCAGAACGCCCCCTGGACCGGTTGCGCGACAACCAGTCGACCTGGGTGCGCCGGTTGAACCGCCTGGGGAACTGCGGTCGGTTCAGCTCTGGAAAACTGATGGATGCGCAGTCGAGCGCACCGGGCCTACGGGCAAGGAGGCTGCCAGCGCGAAAACCGTCGTGATTTCGGGGCGGACACGACCGTGTGCGCCATGTCTGATCGCATTTGACCTCGCGGGCGACACTCGTTTTGAAATCTTTACACGTCGGTCGCCAGACGCGGTCGTGAAATCTGGAAAAGTCCAAGCATAGTAGGCATTTCTGGGCTCTCCGGGCCGATTTACTGTTGAGTTGTGTTTTTGAATGCTGACGAGCCAGCTGGCCCGTGCAGGTCCCCTCGAACTCCCGTTTCTGTAGCGATTCGAGACGGCTGCGGCGCTCGCCAGGCCACCTGCTCGCACCCTCGCGCGCGATGGCGAACCCGCACATGCGGCCGCGCCCGCCTCACAATTCTCGAACCGCGGCTGCCGGTTTCGTCGATGGCTCAGCCGTAGGAAGTCCGCGATCAACGTTCGAGCGCCCGCGATGGAGAGGCACGGGCGCGTCGCTTGCACGAGGTTCCAGGATGAGGTCGAACCGGGGAAGCGCCTGCAGATCGGACGCCGACCGCTCAGTCGAATGAGGCGCGTGCTCAAGAAGCTGGCGCACGTATCCCCGGGCGAGCTTCGCTTCCGCGTGGCCGAGCGAAGTGCAGTTTTCGCCGAGCGACTCCTGGTGGCGTCGGGGAGGGAACGGTGGGACGCCACCCGGCTCGCAACCCGGCTAACCGGATCGACATCAGAGCTGCGCGCCGCGCGCGCCGCCCTCGCCAGCGGCGATCGACCTGCCGCCGAGAGCCTCCTGCGCCACCATTTCCGCTCACGAGCTCCGCGCTTCCCGCTCGACTTCCGGAAGGCGGAGATGCTCACCAGCGCGATTCGCCGGCGCTTCCCCAGGGCGGCCCCGGAAGCCGAAGCCAGGGGACGCCGGCTGCTGTCGTCCCGGCACGATCTGCTCGGATACGAGGAGCTGGTGTGGCCAGAGCAGGATGGCATGCTCGACTGGCACGCCGATCCCGTGCACGGCAGGCGGGCCCCCCTGGTTTTCTGGGCGTCCGTGGGGTTCCTCGATCCGTCGGTCGGGGATCACAAGATCATCTGGGAGTTGAACCGGCACCAGCACTGGCTCGCCCTCGGGAGGGCGGCCTGGCTCAACGATCCGTCGCCCTACCGCTTGCGGTTCGCCCACGAGCTCCACGGCTGGGTTCAGGCCAATCCGCCGCTGCGCGGGATCAACTGGGCCAGCATGCTGGAGCTCGCGCTCCGCTCGCTCTCGTGGATCTGGGCCCTCCATTTCTTCAACCATCTCGAGGACGACCCGGGCGGCGAGGGGGCGACCTGGCGTGTAGAACTGCTGCTCGGACTCGACCGGCAGCTCCGGCACATCGAGCGGCACCTCTCCACCTATTTCAGCCCGAACACCCATCTTCTCGGCGAGGGGCTTGCCCTCTACGTGGCGGGTCGCGTGCTGCCGGAGCTGAGATCGGCTGCACGGTGGGCAGCGGCGGGCCGACGCATCCTGCTCCAGGAGGCGCGCGCGCAGGTGAACCCCGATGGTGGTCACGCCGAGCGTTCGGCGCACTACCATCGATATGCCCTCGACTTCTATCTGCTCGCGCTGTCAATTGGCCGCCTGACCGCCGACACGGCCGCAGGCACGTTCGCCGAGGTGGCTACGCGACTGGCGGTGTTCTGCCGCGGGATCGCCGGCCCGGACGGTCGCCTGCCGATGCTGGGGGATGACGACGGCGGCTTGCTGTTCCCGATCTGCGGACGCGATCCGATCGACGCGGGCGACTCACTGGGGCTCGCCGCTGCGCTGCTGGATCGACCGGACCTGGCGACGGTAGCCGCACCGGAGGAGGTCTACTGGATGCTGGGGAGCGAGCCGCCGGTCGCAACCCCCTCGAGCGGCTCGCGGCTCCCGGAGGCGATCTTCCCGGCTACGGGCTACGTCGTGCTCCGGCCCCCCGGCGCCCACGCCATCCTGGACGTCGGGGTCCACGGATTCCTGAACGGCGGGCATGCGCACGCGGATGCGCTCAGCCTCGTCCTCTCGACCGAGGGGCGGCCCCTGCTCGTCGATCCGGGAACGGGCACCTACACGATGGACTCCCGGCTGCGGAACCGCTTCCGATCGTCCGCGATGCACAACACGCTGGAGCTGGACGGGCGCCCGCAGTCGGTCCCGGACGGCCCGTTTCACTGGCAGTCGCGCGCCGATGCCCGGCTCGACGGCTGGCGCACGGCTGACGGGTTCGATTACGTGGAGGGCTCGCACGACGGGTACGCGCCGGCGGTGCATCGCCGGGCGCTCGTCAGGACTGACGCGTTGTGGCTGGTGGTCGACCATGTGCTCGACTCGTCGCGCCACGACGTTCGTCTCTACTGGCACCTCGACCCAGCCTGGACCCTGGAACGCGAGTCGCGATCGGAACTCGTCGTGCGGCATCCGGACGGCCTTCTCGCCGGACTGGCGTCGACGGCGCGGCAGCGGGAGGTGCTCGATGGAGACGCGGACGGTCTGGGCTGGTGCGCGCCGCGCTACGGACGCCTCGTGCCCTCGCTCACGCTGCGCTACGGCGACCGCGGCGAGAGTCCGATGTCACTGATCACGGCCATCGCGGCGGGAGCGGCGGCGCTGCCGCTGTCGATCGAGGCCGTCCCCTTTTCCTCCGAGCGGGAGGATGGCTGGCACCGCGCTGCGGCGCGGATCCAGGTTCGGCACACCACGGCCGTGCTCCTGCACGCCGCGACCACGGTCTGGCCGGCTCCGCCCCGGTCGCTGCAGCGTATCGCCGCTGGTGATGATGGCGGCGAGCTGGTCACGGACGCGAGGCTGGCGCTGCTGGCGCTGGGTCCGGCCGGCGAGCCGCTGGCTCTGCACCTGCTGGACGCCAGCCTGGTGATGTGGACCGGCCCGCAGCGGTTCGATCTCCCGGCGGCTGGAGACTTGCATCTCGATCAGGCCGGCCTGAACCGGCTCAGCCGGGTGCGGGGCTGACGAGTACGAACCATCATGTGCGGCATCGCAGGCTTTTCTGACAGCGCCACCCACTCGGGGTGGGCGGCGGCGTCCGACGCGGCGGCCGAATCGGCCCGCCAGGTTCGCGCCATGTGCGCGGCCATCCGTCATCGCGGACCCGACGACGAGGGCATCCACGTGGAAGACGGCGTCGCGCTGGGCATGCGCCGGTTGTCGATCATCGACCTGGCCACGGGCCGTCAGCCGATTCACAACGAAGACGGGTCCGTCTGGGTCGTGTTCAACGGCGAGATCTACAACTACCCGACGCTCCGGTCCGAGCTCGAGTCCCGCGGCCACCGCTTCTACACCGTCAGCGATACCGAAACCATCGTCCATGCGTACGAGGAGTGGGGCGAGGACGCCTTCGCGCGCCTGCGGGGCATGTTCGGCATCGCGCTGTGGGACCGCCGCCAGCGATCGCTGCTGCTCGCTCGCGATCGGGTCGGGATCAAGCCGCTTCACTACGCGGTGCTGGACGGCCGGCTCTACTTCGGATCGGAGATCAAGTCCCTTCTCGCGAGTGGCGCCCTTCGTCCGGCGCTCGACCCGGAAGGTCTCGATCACTACCTCTCCTACCTCTACACCCCTCAGGACGCCTCGATTTTCCAGGACGTGCGCAAGCTGCCGCCCGGGCACCTCCTGCGCTGGCAGAACGGAACCGCTCGGGTACGGCAGTACTGGCAGCTGCCGATCGACGCGCGCGTGCCACGCGCCGAGGAGGAGGCCGTCGAGGAACTCGGCGCGGTGCTGCGGGACGCCGTGCAATCGCATCTCATGAGCGAGGTCCCGCTCGGCGCGTTCCTGTCGGGCGGCATCGATTCGAGCGTCGTCGTCGGCCTCATGGCGCAGGCCTCGACGCGCCCGGTCCGCACGTTCTCGATCGGCTTCGACGAGCCGCAGTTCGACGAGCTCCAGCACGCCAGGGTGGTCGCACGCCACTTCGGGACGGATCACCACGAGTTCGTCGTCAGGCCGGATGCCCTGTCGATCCTGGACCGGCTGATTCAGCACTTCGACGAACCGTTCGGGGACTCGTCGGCCATTCCCACCTGGTACGTGTCGGAGCTGGCGCGCCGGCACGTGACAGTCGTGCTCTCGGGCGATGGCGGGGACGAACTCTTCGGCGGATACGACCGGTATCTGCCACATCCGCGAGTGGCAGCGTTCGACCGCTGGTGCCCGCCGGGCGCCAGGCCACTCGCGTCGACCGTGTGGCCCTGGCTGCCTCACGGGGCGACCGGCAAGAACTTCCTCCGCCACGCCAGCCGCGACAATCCGGGCCGCTATCTCGACGCCGTCGGGTTCTTCCAGCGCGACGAGAAGCACGCCCTTCTGACGCCCGATCTCCGCGCGCGGCTGCGCGGCCGCGATGCCGAAGCCGCTATGGTCCGCCGGTTCGGGCGGCTCGCGCCTCTGTCGTGGCCCGCGCAGATGATGCACTTCGACTTCGAGACCTATCTGCCGGAAGACATCCTCACGAAGGTCGACCGGATGAGCATGGCCCACTCGATCGAATCGCGCGTACCACTGCTGGATAACGCGGTGGTCGAGTACGCCGCCCGGCTGCCGGCGGATCTGAAGATCCGCCACGGCCGCCGCAAGCACATCCTGAAACAGGTGGCGGCGCAGCTGCTGCCAGCCGACATCCTCTCGCGGCGGAAGCAGGGATTCGGCGTGCCGATCGGCGTCTGGTTCCGCGGAGGGCTGGGCGACCTCTTCGCCGACGTGCTGTATTCGCCGCGGGCGCGGCAACGCGGGTACTTCGAGCGCCCGTTCGTGGACCGGCTCGTCCGCGAGCACCTGGGCGGCCGCCGGGATCACACGCTGCGGCTCTGGGCCCTCCTGGTGTTCGAGCTGTGGCACAGGCACTACCTGGACTCCCCCCGGACGACGTCCGGTGGACCCGTGGCGCTCTCGCAACCAGTGGCGTCATGACGGCCCATCCCGCCCGCCGGCGCCCGCTCGACGTCGCCGTCGTGGCGCCCTCGATGGCGATCCTCGGCGGGCAGGCGGTGCAGGCGGACCGGCTGCTGGCCGCGTGGGCAGGCGACGCCGACGTGCACGCGTGGCTCGTCCCGGTGAATCCGGTGCCGACCCGCCCGCTCCGAGCCCTCACGCGCATCAAGCTGGCGCGCACGCTGGCCGTCCAGTCGGCCTACTGGCCGCTGCTCGTCCGCGAGCTGCGGCGCGCCGACGTCGTCCATGTCTTCTCGGCTTCCTACTTCTCGTTCCTGCTGGCGCCGCTGCCCGCCGTCCTGATCGCACGCCTGCTCCGCAAGCCCGTCGTGATGAACTACCGAAGCGGCGAAGCGCCCGATCATCTGACGCGCTCCGCGATTGCCCGCGCCGTCCTCCGCGGCGTGGACCGGAACGTGGTGCCGTCCTCCTTCCTGCGGGACGTGTTCGCGCGGTTCCGCATCCACGCGGACGTCATCCCCAACATCGTGGATCTCGACCGCTTCGCGTACCGGCCGAGGGCGATTCTGCGTCCTCGCCTGCTGTCCACGCGCAATTTCGAAGCGCTGTACAACGTCGCCTGCACGCTCGAGGCGTTCGCCCTGATTCAGGCGCGAGTCCCCGAGGCCACGCTCACGCTGGTCGGGGCCGGGAGCCAAGAGCGCGCGCTGCGGCGGCGCGCGGCCAGCCTCGGCCTCCGCGGCGTGACGTTCGCCGGGCGGGTGGCGCCCGGGGAGATCTGGCGCTATTACGCCGATGCCGACATCTACGTCCAGACGCCGAATATCGACAACATGCCGTCCTCGGTGCTGGAGGCATTTGCCAGCGGCTGCGCGGTCGTCTCGACGGATGCCGGCGGCGTGCCCGCGATTCTCACCGACGGCGTCCATGGCTGCCTCGTCCCGTGCGGAGACGCCCGCGCAGTCGCGGGACGGGTCCTCCACCTGCTCGGGCGGCCCGAGGAGGCCGCCCGGCTCGCAGCGGCCGCACGCGCGAGCTGCGAGCGCTATCGCTGGAGCGCAGTCCGCACCGCGTGGCTGACCGTCTATCGCCAGATGGCCGGGATTGAACGGACCTCCATGGGCCGCGAGCCCGCGGCACCCGTAAGCGCGTAAACCACGTCCGCTCGCCCCATCATCCCCGAAGGGCAATCCAGGACCCATTTGAGATTGCGGCCTACCCATCAGCCCCTGGTGGGCGCGAGGACGTTACCCGGCCGTGCGGAACTGTGGCGACAGCCGGGCCGTTTTTGGCGCTTCGGCTTCTTCATCCGCTGGCACCTGCCTTGCTCAGATAGCGGGCGGACACGCGAACCCCGCCGGCTGAGCCGCGGGGCCGACTCGGAACGGCGGATCCGACCAAGAGACTCAGAGGCCCGGCGCATCCGACCAGGAAACGAACAGACTCATGTGTGGCATTGCAGGACTCGTGGCCTGCGATCAGCTCCTCCAGGCCGAGGCCGCCCTCGTCGAAAGCATGCGCGACGTGCTGGCGCACCGCGGACCGGACGATGCGGGCGCGTTCGTGGATGAGCACGCGGCGCTGGGGCACCGCCGCCTCAGCATCGTCGATCTCGCCGCAGGCCATCAGCCGATGGCCAACGAGGACCGTACGGTGTGGATCGTCTTCAACGGCGAGATCTACGACCACGCCGATACGCGACGCGAGCTCGAGAGCCGCGGGCATCGGTATCGGACCCGATCCGACACCGAGACGATCGTGCACGCCTACGAGCAGTGGGGCGACGCCTGCGTCGAGCGGCTCCGGGGCATGTTCGCGTTCGCTATCTGGGACGCGCCGAAGCGGCGGCTCCTGCTCGCGCGCGATCGCCTTGGAGTCAAGCCGCTGTACTGGACTCTCGCTGGCGGGCGCCTGATCTTCGGATCGGAGATCAAGGCGCTCCTCGCGAGCGGGCTCGTGGCGCCGCAGGCCAACGAGGCGGCGATTCCAGAGCTCCTGTCCACGCGCTACCTGTCGGGCAGCGATACGCTCTTCCGGGGCATTTCCCGCCTGCTGCCCGGCCACACGCTGGTGTTCGAGCGCGGGACCGTGACAGTCAGGCGCTACTGGGACGTGCCGGTGGGAGCCGCTGAGGGCCGGTCCGCCGTGCGATCCGATGCCGAGGCGGTGGCGGCGTTCCGGCGGCTGCTCGAAGAGTCGGTGCGGATCCGTCTCATGTCGGACGTGCCGCTCGGGATGTTCCTGTCGGGAGGGCTCGACAGCAGTGCGATTGCCGCGATCATGGCCCGTCAGATCGATCGGCCCCTGCAGACGTTCTCGGTGGCGTTCGAGGAGCGCGCCTTCAGCGAGCTGGAGTATGCCCGCGACGTAGCCCGCGCGATTGGCGCCGAGTCGCACGAGGTGGTCCTCGGCCGAGAGGCGTTCTTCGACGCCTGGCCCCGGCTCGTCTGGCACGAGGACGAACCGATCGCGCACCCGTCGAGCGTGCCGCTGTACTTCGTCTCGGAGCTCGCGCGCCGCCACGTGACGGTGGTACTGACCGGCGAGGGCAGCGACGAGCTGCTGGCAGGCTACGGCAAGTACCCGCGCGCTCTGATCAACTGGCGGGCGGCGTCGGCTTACGGCGTGCTGCCGGGCCCGCTCCGCCGCTGGATCGATCGTCGCGTCGTGCCGCACGTGCCGGGCCAGCCCGGGCGCTACGCGCGCCGATCGTTCCTGCGCGTGCCGCGGACGCCGGAGGCCATGTTCTTCGACAACTTCGCCGCCATCGGCCTCGAGCGGCAGCGCCGGCTGCTGTCGCCGCGCCTTGCCGTCGCGGCGACGCCGGACCGCGCCTATGCCGCCTCGTGCGCGTACTTCGACGCGCCCGATCGCCGGAGCACGGTCCTCGACCGTCTTCTCTACGCGGACCTCAAGACGTACCTGGTCGAGCTGCTGATGAAACAGGACCAGATGAGCATGGCCGCGTCGATTGAGAGCCGTGTGCCGTTCCTCGACCACCGCCTGGTGGAGTTCGTGGCGCAGCTCCCGGACAGGCTGAAGCTTCGAGGGCGGACCACCAAGTGGATCCTCCGCGAAGCCGCGCGTGATCTGCTGCCCGCCAGCATCCTGTCGCGCCGCAAGATGGGATTCCCCGTGCCGTTCGCGCACTGGATGAAGGGGGACGCGAGCCCCGCCCGCGATGTCCTCCTGGACCGGTGCAGCCGGGAGCGCGGGCTGACGGATCCCGCGGCCGTGGCGCGGCTCATCGACGATCACGAGCGCGGCACCGCTGAAGGCGGCGACGCCCTCTGGGCCCTCATGAACCTGGAGCTCTGGTACCGCACGTTCATCGACGGCGGGGGTGTCCAGTCGCTGCCCGCACCCGGCCGGCCGCGGCCGCAGCTGAAGGCGACGGCATGAGGATCCTCTGGCTGAACGCCGGGCTGCTGCTGCCGCTCGACAAGGGCGGGAAGCTGCGGACGTGGCACCTCATGCGCCACCTGGCGGAGCGGCACGAGATCACGTACCTGTCCTTCGTCGAACCATCGGCCTCGCGCGCGGACCTCGACGGGATGGTCGCCGTGTGCCGCGATCTCGAAACCCTGCCACGCACCGATCCGCACAAGGGTACGTGGCGATTCAGCCTCGACGCGGCGCGCTACCTCCTCGATCGGGCCCCTTACGCCGTCGCGAAGTACCGGTCCACCGCCTACCGCGAGCAGCTGTCGGCGCTGCTGGCGCGCCGGCCCTTCGACGTGGTCGTCTGCGACTTCCTCGTTCCGATGGTGAACCTGCCCGCGCGACTGCCCTGCCCGCTCGTGCTGTTCACCCACAACGTCGAAGCAGAGATCTGGCGCCGGCACGCCGACACCGCAGCCGGCGCCCTACGCCGGCGACTGCTCGGCGGTCAGTGGAAGCGAATGGCGCGGTTCGAGCGCGACGCACTCGCCCGCGCGGACCTCGTGCTCGCCGTCTCGGAGACCGACAGGGAGACGTTCGCGCGGCAATATCCGGGCGCGCTGCGCCATCCCGTGCACGTCGTGCAGACCGGAGTGGATACCAGCTACTTCGTGCCGGCACCTGGATCCGCCGCGGACCCGCACCTCGTGTTCACCGGCTCGATGGACTGGCTGCCGAACGAGGACGGCATGACCTGGTTCGTACGCGAGGTCCTGCCGATCATCCGTGCGGCGGAACCCCGCACGACGTTGAGCATCATCGGCCGGGCCCCGACTCGGGCGGTGCAGGCGCTCGGGCGCGATCCCGCCATCGAGGTCACCGGGCGTGTCGACGACGTGCGGCCTCACATGGCCCGGGGCACCCTCTATGTCGTGCCACTGAGGATCGGCGGAGGCACGCGCCTGAAGATCTTCGAAGCGATGGCCATGGGCAAGGCGGTCGTCTCGACCGCCGTGGGCGCCGAAGGACTGCCCGTGACGCCAGGCCGCGACCTCCTCCTCGCCGACGGCGCCGACGGGTTTGCGCGCGCCGTGCTCGATCTCCTGCGGGACCGCGAACGCCGTCAGCAGCTCGAGCGGGCGGCAAGGGATCTCGTGGTCCGGCATTACGACTGGTCGGCCGTCGCTCACCAGCTCGAGGACGCGCTGGAACACGTGACGCGCAGGAGACCCGGACTGCCGGCGGCGGCAGCCGACGGCAGGGCGACGTGGCTGACAGCTCTTCCCGCGAAGGATCTCGAATGAATGTCGCGATTTTCGGGCTCGGGTACGTAGGGAGCGTCTCGGCCGCGTCGTTCGCAGCCGACGGCCACACGGTTGTCGGGGTCGATGTGAACGCGCAGAAGGTCGCGAGCGTGAACGAGGGCCGCAGTCCCATTGTGGAGCAGGGCCTGAACGACCTCATTGCCGAGCGCGTCGCGGCCGGCGCCCTCCGGGCCACCACGAGCACTGCCGACGCCATCGGCGCGACGGACCTTTCCCTGGTATGCGTCGGCACGCCCAGCCGGCGCAACGGCAGCCTGGACCTGACCTATCTGGAGCGGGTCTGCACCGGGATCGGGGCGGCGCTTCGGGACAAGCCGGCCTACCACGTGGTCGTGGTGCGCAGCACCGTCCTGCCCGGCACGACCCATAACCTCGTCATTCCTGCGCTCGAGCGCGCGTCCGGGAAGCGGTACGGTGCCGGTTTCGGCGTGGCCGTCAACCCCGAGTTCCTGCGCGAAGGCACCGCCCTGGCCGACTTCCGGAATCCCCCGCTGACGCTCATCGGCCACAACTACGTCTCGGACGCGCAGCCGACCGAACGCCTGTACGCGCGGGTCGACGCACCGCTCGTGACCACCAGCATCCGCACGGCGGAGATGATCAAGTACGCGAGCAACACGTGGCACGCGCTCAAGGTCACGTTCGCCAACGAAATCGGAAATCTCTGCAAGCGGCTCGACATCGACAGCCACGAGGTCATGCGGATCTTCTGCCGGGACGAGAAGCTGAACCTCTCCTCGTATTACATGAAGCCCGGCTTCGCCTTTGGCGGTTCCTGCCTCCCGAAGGACGTGCGCGCCCTGCAGTATCGCGCGAAGGAGCTCGATCTCGAGCTGCCGGTCATCGAGTCGATTCTCGACAGCAACGGGCGCCAGATCCAGCACGCGATCGATCAGGTGCGGGACACGGGCCGGAAGCGCATCGGGCTGCTCGGGTTCAGCTTCAAGGCGGGGACAGACGACCTGCGCGAGAGCCCTCTCGTGATTCTGGCGGAGGCGCTGCTGGGGAAGGGCTACCAGCTGCGCATCTACGATCGGAACGTCTCGCTCGCGCGGCTCGTTGGCGCCAACCGCGACTACATCAACCAGCAGATCCCGCACCTCTCGTCGCTCCTGTGCGACACGATCGACGAGGTCATCCACGGATCGGACGTGATTGTCGTCGGCAACGCGTCCCCGGAGTTCGCCGACGCGGTGCTGGCGACGCACCCGGACCAGATCGTCATCGACCTGGTGCGCCTGAACGTGGACCGCGCGGCTATCCCGGCGCAGTACCAGGGCATCTGCTGGTAAAGCCGGCGCTCACGCGTCGAAGAAGCGACGGGCGTGCTCCCAGATGTACTCCAGACTCCCCGCCAGCTGGTGGTCGTCGTCGAGCAGGTGGAGCTCCACGTTCGGCCGGTCCGCGGCCCAGCGCTGGACCATGGCGGGATCGACCGCGGTGTCGCGCAGCCCCTGGAAGATCTGCACGGGCATCGACGGCCGGGTCGCGAACGCATCGTAGCGCCCGGCATCCTCGTACAGCGCGTAGCGAACGGGCATCACGCGGCCGAAGCCGTAGTGCATCACTTCCAGGGCGTCGGTGCGTCTCCACTCCTCGAGGCTGCGATCACCCAGCTGCACGCGGCGACCCCGACCAGCGGTGCCGCCGGGCGCCGCGGCGCCTGCCGTTCCCGTGCCGGCGGCGTCCGGGCCGAAGTTCAGCGCCGGCGCGAGCAGCACGAGCGCCGGGACTCGCGCGGGATGGCTCACGGCCACGTGCAGCGCCACGAACCCGCCGAGGCTCGATCCGATCAGAACAGCCGGGCTGTCGAGCAGGTCGGACACCTGCGCCGCCATCCGCGTGATGGTGAGCGTCTCGAACTCCGGCTCGTTGAAATCCGGGACTGCGAGCGACACGCCAATTTCGGCGAGCCTCGTCCGGAAGAAGGTCGCTTTCGTGGACTGAGCCGACGACGCGAAGCCGTGGAGATAGATGGCTGGCATCAGAGCATGACCCTGCATCCAGGGCTGCAGCGGCAAGGGATGGAGCCTTCCCCGTCGGTCGAATAGTCGTAGGTCAGCTCCTCGCCTTTCCGGATGTTCCGGGCGGCGCGGATCCAGATGATGTCTCCGATCACGTGCGTATAGCAGTTGGGCGTGCAGGAGTGATTGATGTAGCGGGCGATGTTGCCGCCAATCGCGGCGTCACGGACATAGAGGCGGTTCAGCTTGAAGCACCAGATGTGCCCCTTCTTCAGGTACCGCGCCTCCCGTTTGAGGCTCTCCCGGTTGGAGATCTTCTCCCCCGCGTAGTGGATGATCCTGGTGTTCTTCGTGATGGGGCGCGTGGCGAACACACCCCAACCCTGAATCGGCGACCGGCGCTTTTCGATCATGCAGGACCGCTGCGCGTTACCAGTAGCGGACCCGCCCCGTGTCGACGTGGACGAAATCCGAAACCGGATAATACCCGACGCCGCCTCGCCGGAGGGCAACCGCGGCCTGACGCAGGTGATGCAGTTGCACGCCCGGCATGCGGATGTCGATGGCCTTGCCGATCATGTGCAGGCTGCCGGAGGCCACGCCCGACTGGGCGCCCCCCCGCGAGCGGAGCTGGGCGTTGGTGCGCGGGGAACGATACCCGGAGATGACATGGAAGGGCTCGCCCGCGCGCAACGCGCCGCCGAGCTCGTGGAGGAGGTCGAGCAGGGCGGGGTCGATCGCCCGGACCTCGTTGGCTCGAAAGTCCCTGAGGATGTGGTCGATCGCCTGGAGCGCCTCGGGCTGGTACTCGCCACCGCAGCAGTACGCCGTCGTGAGGCGCTCGCCCGTATGGGTATTGAAGAACGACAGGACCCGTTCGGTGGGGCTGCCGGCTCGCGGTCCCGCGAACGCCCGTGCCGGCATGACCGCCACCGTCGTGGCCGCCGCGGTCATCATGAGGAAGCGGCGGCGGCTCAGTCCGTCCTGCCTCACCACGCTGCCTGACTCATGAGATGGGATCTCCTTCTGGACGGGCTGCCTGCGTCCGCACCGCCACGCCCCGCTGCCTGCTGAAAGGTAGACTTCTATTCAAACACGCCACGGGCGGCGCGGCAAGCTGCGCCGGTACGAAGCCGTCCGGGTCCACGCAACCCTGCCGGGCGCTCCTCCGTCTAAGTCCTGACTTGCGTAATGACAGTGCGCGGTACGGAGGACCTCATGCATCGAACCATCGCACTTCCCCTGGGGGCCCTCGTCACGGCGCTCGCGCTCTGCGCAGACCCGGCCTCCGCCCAGCGCGCCGCCGGAGACTTCGAGTGGCGTGGGGTCGTCCTGCAGGGCAATGTCATCGAAATCAAGGGGGTTAACGGCGATGTGACCGCGGGCCCGGCCAGCGGCAGCGAGGTGGAAGTCCGTGCGGTTCGGAAGGGGCGTCGAAGCAACCCGGAGGACGTCCGCATCGAGGTCGTCGAGCACGGCGAGGGGACGACGATCTGCGCCGTGTATCCCGACGCGGACGGCCGGCCCAACGAATGCCGGCCCGGGGACGGCGGCCGGATGAACGTGCGCGACAACGACGTCACGGTCACCTTCACGGTGCGCGTCCCGCCGGGCGTGCGGTTCACCGGCCGGACCGTGAACGGCAATGCCGAAGCCGACGGATTGACGGGCGCGGTCGATCTGCGGACGGTCAATGGATCAACGACGTTCTCGACCTCCTCGTACGGCGAGGCCTCGACGGTGAACGGCTCGATCCGCGGCACCATGGGCAGCGCCACCTGGGCCGACGCGCTGGCGTTCAAGACCGTCAACGGCAGCATCACCCTCGATCTCCCATCCGACACGAGCGCGGACGTGCGCGCCTCGACCGTGAACGGCGACATCTCCACCGACTTCCCCATGCACGTCACCGGGCGAATCAACGCGCGCCGGCTGAACGGAACGATTGGCGGAGGCGGGCGCTCGCTGTCCCTGGAGACGGTCAACGGGAGCGTGACGCTGCGGCGACGATGAGAGCAGACGGTCGCCGCCCCGGCCCCGTGGCGCGCGCGCGCGCCGGGGCCAGCGAAATCCAGTGATATAGTCTTCCGGATGCAGGGTATCTTCACGGCGTGGGGTCGCATCCTCGCCGGCTATCGTCCCGCGCTCTCGGTCGAAATTACCCGTGAGTGCCCGCTCCGCTGCCCCGGGTGCTACGCGTACGGCGACGAGCATCTGGGTGGCGGCGTCACCCTTCGCCAGGTCAGCGACTTCAAGGGCCAGGAGCTGATCGATCGCTTCTTCCGGCTGATCGACGAACACCACCCGCTGCATGTCTCCATCGTCGGCGGCGAACCGCTCGTGCGGTTCCGGGAGCTGAACGTGATCCTGCCGCGCCTGGCGGCGCGCGGCATCTACAGTCAGGTCGTGACGAGCGCAGTGCGTCCGATTCCCATCGAGTGGGCGGGCATCCCACGCCTGCAGCTCGTGGTCTCGATCGACGGGCTGCAACCCGAGCACGACGTGCGACGGACCCCGGCCACCTACGACCGCGTCCTCAAGCACATCGTCGGCCACCAGATCACCGTTCATTGCACCATCACGCGCCAGCAGGTCCGGCGGGACGGCTATCTCGAGGAGTTCGTCCGGTTCTGGTCGGCGAACCCGTATACGCGGCAGATCTGGGTGAGCCTCTACACGCCGCAGGTGGGCGAAGCATCGGACGAGCGGCTCACGCCGGAGGACCGCGAGCGGGTGATCGCAGCGCTGATGCTGCTGCGCCGGCGCTACGCGAAGCTTCGAATGCCCGAGGGCATGATTCGCGTCTACGCGGAGCCGCCGCAGAACCCGGACGAATGCATCTTCGCGAAGACGACGACGTGTGTCTCCGCGGATTTCGAGCGGCAGATCGCCCCCTGCCAGTTCGGCGGCACGCCTGACTGCGCGAACTGCGGCTGCATTGCATCGGCAGGCCTGGGCGCCGTCGGCCGCCATCGGCTTCCGGGCGGCCTGCGCGTCGGCGCCATCTTCGAGCAGTCCCTCCGCATCGGGCGCGGCGTCCGCCGGATGCGTGCCCGGCGGCCTGATATCATGCAGGTCTCGGGCACCCAGGCGGGCTGATGGCCGCAGTCGCGTCGTTCGACATCACCTCAGGCGTGGACCTGCAGGAAGTCGACAATGCCGTCAACCAGGCGCGCAAGGAAGTCGCGCAGCGGTACGACTTCAAGGGCTCGCGAGCCGCCATCGAGTTCAACCGCAGCGAGAACACCATCACGCTGATCGCCGACGACGAGTTCAAGATGGGCGCGCTCTGGGACATCCTGCAGGGCCGGCTCGTCCGTCGGGGCGTGCCGACGAAGAACCTCACCCCCGGGTCCATCGAGCGGGCCGCCAACGACACGGTCCGGCGGGTCGTCAGCCTTCAGCAGGGGATCCCGACAGAGGCCGCGCGGGAAATCGTGAAGTTCCTGAAGGACCGGAAGCTGAAGAAGGTGCAGGCGGCGATCCAGGCGGATCAGGTGCGCGTCTCGTCTCCCTCGAAAGACGACCTCCAGGAGGCCATCCGGCTCCTGCGCGATCACGACTTCGGCGTCGCGCTGCAGTTCGGCAACTACCGGGGATAACGACCTCGTGATGCTGCCGCTCGCGCTCGCCGTCCTGATGCTCCTGCCGCCCCAGGCTCCGGTGAGCGAAGACGCCCGGCTGGCGGGCGAGTTCCTCGAACGGGTCGCCGACTACGTCGCACTGCACCGTCGGATGGACGACAGGCTCGTCGAGGTCCCTCAGGGCGGGACGCCCGAGCAGGTGCTGCAGCACCAGCGGTCGCTCGAAGTGCTCATCCGAGGCGAGCGCCGCACGGCCAGGCCAGGCGACCTCTTCACGCGCGAGATCCGGGCCTACTTCCGGCGACAGATCGCGCGGGCGCTCACCGGCCCGGACGGCCGCGCGATTCGGGATCAGATCATGGAGGAGAACCCGCGCACGGCGCGGCTGTTCGTCAACGCCCGCTACCCCGATTCGCTCCCGTTTTCCACCACCCCGTCGCCGGTCCTCCTGCTGCTTCCCAGCCTGCCCGAGGAGCTGGAGTACCGCTTCGTCGGCGATCGGCTGGTGCTGCTCGATATCCACGCCGGCACGGTCGTCGACTACATCGACGACGCGCTGTCGAGCTGACCGCGCACCGATGTCGCCCCGCACCCGCCTGCACTCGGGATGCCTGGTCGTCGCGCTGGCGCTGGTCACGGCCTCGGCCTGGAGCACCGCACCCGGTCAGAGCGGCGCGCGTCTGCAGCCCGCCGCGCCCGCGCTCCCGCTGCCCAACCGGGAGGGCTCGCTGAAGTTCGCCGTGCTCGGGGACTGGGGCGACGGCAGCCGGGGTCAGCGCGAGCTGGCCGTCCGCATGGCCGCCGTGCACCAGGCGTTCCCCTTCGAGCTCGTGATCACTGTCGGCGACAACATCTACGGGACGGACTCGCCGCGCGCGTTCCGCACCCGGTTCGAGGTCCCGTACAAGCCCCTGCTCGATGCCGGCGTCAAGTTTTACGCGTCGCTCGGCAACCACGACACCCCCGAGATCCAGCGCAACTACAAGCTGTTCAACATGGAGGGACGGCTCTACTACTCCTTCAAGGCTCCGGAGCAGGACGTCCGGTTCTTCGCCCTGGAGACGACCTACCTCAACCTGCAGCAGATTGCCTGGATCGAGAAGGAGCTGCAGGGCTCGGGCGAAGCCTGGAAAATCACGTACTTCCATCATCCGCTGTACTCGTCGGGCGAGCGGCACGGATCGCGGGTGGACCTGCGCCGGCTGCTCGAGCCGCTGTTCATCAAGTACAACGTGAGCGTGGTGTTCGCCGGGCACGACCATTTCTACGAGCGCGTGCTGCCGCAGCAGGGCATCGTGCACTTCGTGACCGGGTCGGGCGGGCGGCTGCGCGAGGGCAACATCGACCGCCGGAGCGGGCTCACGGCGAAGGGCTTCGACACGGATCGCGCGTTCCTGGTGGCGGAAATCGACGACGACGAGCTGTTCTTCGCGGCTGTCGCGGCGAGGGGCGCGGTGGTCGATTCGGGCGTGGTCATGCGCCGACAGCCAGATCCCTAGTCCGCTCTGCGTGCTCGCGGACGGCGGCCCCGCCCGACTTCGCCCAGTCGGCTTCGAACACCTCGCGCATCTGCCTGGCGATCTTCGAATTGGTGACGATGAGCCCGACCTCGCGGCGGCCGTCCAGCTCCAGCCGCCGCAGGCTCTGGCTGCCGACGAACGCGCTGCGGCCATCCCGGATGATGGCGCGAACGTGCAGGCGCCGGTTGCCGAGCTTCAGCACGTCCGCCCCGGCGAGGCCCTTGCCGGCCTTGCCGATGACGCGCACTTCCACCCCGGCCTTCGCGCGCTCCTGCAGCAGGCGGATCATGAGGCGATCGCTCAGCTTCGCGTCGTAGATGAGCAACTGTGAGCGGGCGGCCTTGATGAAGGCCGCGAGGACCGCGCGCGAGGATTCCGGACTGACCACCAGCCGGTCGAGCGAGGGGATGTACGGCTGCCGCATGCGATCCGCTTCGAAGAGCGCCAGCGCCTCCTTGACGAGCTTCGCGTCGCGGGTGGCGATGCCGAAGCTGCGGCTTCGCTCGATGTCCAGCTTGGTGAAATTGAACCCGAGGACGTGCAGCGTGTCGTCGGTGACGAGCACCTTCCCGTGGTACCGCGGAAGATCGCCGGCCGTGCGCGCCACGGTCACGCCGGCCTCGAGCAGCCGCTGCTCCAGCTTGCGGAGACCCTTTTCACCCCCGCGGGCGGTGTGCGCGATGAGCGCGCGCACGGCGACGCCGCGCGTGACCGCGGACTCGAGAGCCTTCTCGAGCTCGCGGGAGTCGAACCGGAAGATCACGAGGTCGATCGAGGTGTTCGCACGCCGAATCGCCTTGAGCAGGGGCAGGATGCCGTCCTCGGGCTGGACAATCAGTTTCACGTCACGCCTTCTTCTTCTTCTTCGGTGTAACCACCCACTCGACGGCGGCATGCCCCCCGGGATCGAGCCGGAGGATCGAATTCGAGATGCGGTCCGTCTGCGTCTCGAGCGGCACCTCCACCTCGTAGGAGAGCTCCTCGTCGGAGGAGGTCCGCAGCTCGAAGCCGCAGTCGAACCGCGAGAGGATGCTCTCGATCTTCGGCCTCAGTGCGTCGGTATCGGGACCGGCCTTCACGGTGAGATCGAAGGCCTTCCCCCGGGCCGGCTCCAGCGACTCGAGGAGCCACAGCGCGGCGCCCATGAACAGGGTCGCAAAGGCCGCCAGCCCGTAGAGGCCGACGCCCGAGGCCAGCCCCACCCCGAGCGCCGACAGCATCACCACGGCGTCTTTCGGATCGTCAATCTTGGAGCGGTACCGGATGAGGCTCGCGACGCCCACAATGCCGAACGCCCTTGCGAGGCTCGCGCCAACGACCAGCATGACGACGGCCCCGACCACCGCGAGCATGATCTGGGTCTGGACGACCGCGGGCGTCCGCTCCGGCGTACCCCGCCGCCTGGGGCGGAACGCCAGCGCCGCCCCCAGCACAGCCGCGACGGGCAGCCGCACCATCGCCTCGGTGAGACCATCGAGCTGATCCATCATCGGCTCACCCCTTCAGCGACAGCCCTTCGTGGATCTTCTGCTTCAGCCGGCGGATGAAGCGATCGGCAATCTCCGGGGGAAAACTGCCGGCCCGGAACGCGTCGCGCCATTGCCGCTGGCTCACCCGGTTCAGGCGGGCGCAGATCCACCGCACGTCGTCAGGGGAAATCGAGTCGAGGAGCGCGCCGTGCCGGCCCCGCCAGTCGAACTTCACACGGCCGTTCTCGACGCCGGTGATGAAGGGCGTCCGCTCGAACACCTCGATTTCGCCGCGGGGCGCATCCAGCACACCCGTCCGGCCGAACGTCTGTCCGAGGTCGCGCGCCACGTACCAGCGGCGCGCCCGCTCGTACGGGGTACTCAGCTCGTAGAGCGCGTTGTTGTCGTCCTTCAGGTCCGAGTTCCCGAGCATCACCTGCAGCACGACCAACCCGTTCAGCTGGACGGTGCCGATGAAGGGATTCTCGTAGTAGGACCACTGACCTGTCGCGTCCAGGCCGTGAAGATCCGGCTTCTTCTCGCGAAACCTGGCGGCTTCCTGCGGGTTCGGCAAGGGAGCCTTTTCCGCCGTCCAGCGCGGCAGGTAGTAAATCGGCGGCTGGTGGTAGCCGACTGCCCACAGAATGCGCGACGCCACCACCTCGGTCGGGGCCTCGGGTGGAAACTTGACGCTCCATTCCCGGCCGTCGGGGCCGTCGACGTCGTATCCACGGCTGAAGCCGGTGCGCTTCACGTCGGTGACGGTGTAGGTCACGTCAGGGTCGGGGGCCAGCCGCCTGCCGCCGACGCCCCAGAAGAGGTCGCGACGCGGGCTGGGCTCCACCCAGAGCTCGGCCATCTGGGCGGCGGTCGGGCGACCGGGGACCGTGGACCGGACAGGCCGCTGACAGGCGGTCTCCAGGGCGATTACGCAGGCTACCACTGCGACAACCTGTGTAACGCGCCGGCGAGGCACTACCTGCACGTCTGCTTTCCTCCTACGGTCGAGCCACGAACGGTTCCGCTCGGATTGGATGTGCAAGCGGTGGGCCACAGCTCAACCGCCACAGACAAACACGGCCACGGACCGCCACGGACAAACACGGCCACGGACCGCCACAGACAAACACTGACGGAACAGCCACGGAACAACACGGACGAGCACGGACGAGCACGGACGAGCACGGACGGTTTGGGGAATCGTGGGGGTCAGCGGAAATCGTGCGAGTGCGGCTCGGGGCCCTCGCCGGCGAGCGAGACCACGCGGTCAGCTTTCACCGACGTCACGCCCTCCTGGATCTGCAGGGTGCCTTCGACGAGCAGATAGGGCGCCCCCACGATCGTGGCGCGCTGGTCGGTGTAGAGATCCGGCTGCACGATGATGTTGGCGATGCCGGTCTCGTCCTCGAGCGTGAGGAACACGAACCCCTTCGCGGTGCCGGGCCGCTGGCGGGTGATCACGGCGCCGGCCACCCGCACGCGCCGGCCGTGGCGGCCTCGCGGCAGATCGACGGCCCTCAGCACGCCCCGCAGCGCCAGCTCCGCGCGGCGCATCGACATCGGGTGCGGGCCAATCGTCAGGCTCGTCCCCGCGAAGTCGGCCATCAGCCGCTCGGGCGGCGTCATGGGGCGCAAGGGGGATTGGTGTACAAGCGCGCGTCCGCGGGGGTCGGGCCCCGCGGCCCAGGAAAGAAGATGTCGACCGCTCCCATCGTCCTGCGGCTCGAGATTATCTGCCTCGAACATCGGCCCCGCCGGCCGGATCGCCTTCTCGGCCTGCCACAGCGCGGTGCGCCGGTCGTAGCCGAACGCGTTCAGCGCGCCAATCTCCGCCAGCGTCGCCAGCTCGTCCCGCCGCAGCCCGGTCCTCGCAATCAGGTCCTCGAGCGAGGCAAAGCGCGACCCCTCGATGTCCGGGGTATGGGTACCGTCCGGCGTCGTCCCGTTCCCGGCGCCTGCACCGAACCCGGCCGTGCCATCGCCGCTCCACTCGTGCGCGCACACGTTGCAGAACGTCCCGATCGCATCCATCGCCTCGAGCATCGACCTGTCGTCGCAGCCGCACTTGGGGCACCGGGGCGCCTGCTCGCCATCACGCCGCTCGCGCCCCGGATCATCCGACGCACGGACGTCCTGCCCGGCCTGCTCGCGCAACAGCGGACTGCGAGCCGCGGGTCGCGAACTGCGGGCTGCCGCGATCGAGAGTCCTGCCTCGCGGCGCAGGCCCGTCACGTACATCAGGCCGAGCCGCACGCGGCCGTCGGGATCCACACGGCATTCCCAGTCGGAGGTCTGCACGTCGATCGGGGCGAACCGCACGCCGTGCCGCTGCGCGTCCTTCACGAGCGTCGCCGGATGGTAGAAGCCCATCGGCTGGTTGTTCAGGAGGGCCGTGTAGAAGGCCGCCGGGTAGTGCGCCTTCAGGTACGCGCTGGCGTAGACCAGCAGGGCGAAGCTGGCCGCGTGAGACTCGGGAAAGCCATAGAGCGCAAACGAGGTGATCGACCGGACGATCTCCTCGGCGGCATCGCCGGTGATGCCCTGCCGCGTCATGCCGGCGCGGAGCTTGCCCTCAATCTGCTGCATCCGCTTCTCGGATCGCTTGAACCCGAATGCCCGCCGGAGTTCCTCCGCCTCGCCGCCGCTGAAGCCCGCCGCGACCATCGCCATCCGCAGCAGCTGCTCCTGGAACAGCGGCACGCCGAGCGTGCGCTTCAGGATCGGCTCGAGCGAGGGATGTGGATACACGACCTGCTCCGCGCCCTGCCGGCGTTTCAGGTACGGGTGCACCATCTGCCCGACGATGGGGCCGGGTCGAATGATGGCGACCTCGACGACGATGTCGTAGAACCGCTGGGGCCGGAGCCGCGGCAGCGTGGCCATCTGCGCCCGTGATTCGACCTGGAAGATGCCGACGGTATCGGCCTCCTGCAGCATGCGGTAGACCGCCGGGTCGTCGGGAGGCAGGTGGGCCAGATCAAGATCGGCCGCGCGCTGCCCGTGGTCCGCGGCTCGGGGTTCCGCGTCCGCGGTCCTATCGAGCTCGCGAGCCGAACCCCCGGCCGGATCCGCAGACGCGTGCGCCGCCCGCTGCGCGCCGCGCGCTGCGGTCTGGTTCACCATCGCGGGGGCATCCTGCAGGACGGCCATCATTTTTCCTGCTCGCGGGGCCCCACCCCCGCTCATCCTTTGTGCTCGCGGGGCCCCACCCCCGCTCATCCTTTGTGCTCGCGGGGCCCCACCCCCGCTCGCGGGCGCCTCGGGACTCGAAGACTCGCCCTCGGCGCCGGCCGCAGGCGCTCCCACGGCGTTCACCATCGCGAGGGCATCCTGCAGGACGGCCATCATTCCCAGTCCGAGCAGATCGATCTTGATCAGACCCATGTCGGCGCAGTCGTCCTTGTCCCACTGGACGACGACGCGGCCGGGCATGCTGGCGTTCTCGAGCGGGACGACCTCGTCCAGCCGCCCCTGGCAGACGACCATGCCGCCCGAGTGCTGGCCGAGGTGCCGCGGCAGGTCCTGGATGCGCTGCCACAGCTCCCCGAAGACGCGGATGGTCTGATGCTCTGCATCGATGCCGGCGTCACGCAGGTTGCGGTCGAGCGTCTCCTTCGGGTCGATCCACTCGAAGTGGTTCATGATCTTGGCGAGGCGATCGACCTGCGCCGCATCCATGGACAGCACTTTCCCGACCTCGCGGGCGGCGCTCCGGCCCCGATAGGTGATCACGTTCGCGGTCATGGCGGCGCCCTGCTGCCCGTACTTCCCGTAGACGTGCTGGATGACCCGCTCGCGCCGATCCCCGCTCGGCAGATCCAGATCGATGTCGGGCCACTCTCCACGCTCCTCCGACAGGAAGCGCTCGAACAGCAGGTCCATCCCGACCGGATCGACCGCGGTGATGCCCAGGGCGTAGCAGACGGCGCTGTTCGCGGCCGAGCCGCGCCCCTGCACCAGGATGTCCTGCTGGCGGCAGAAGTTGACGATGTCCCAGACGATGAGGAAGTAGCCGGCGAGATCGAGCTTCTCGATGAGGCCGAGCTCCCGCTCGATCTGGCGGCGGGCGCGATCGTGATACGGCCGGTACCGCTCCCGCGCCCCTGCCTGCGCGATCTTCCGCAGGAACGACGCCATCGTCTCGCCAGGGGGCACGGGATACTCCGGGAAGCGGTAGCCGAGATCCGCCATCGTGTACTCGAGCCGATCGGCGAGATCGCGCGTGCCCGCGACGGCCGCGGGCATGTCGGCGAACAGCCGGGCCATCGCTTCGGGCGGCTTGAGATAGCGCTCGGCGTTCACGCTCAGCCGCCGCCCCGCGCGCTCGAGCGTGGTCTTGTGGCGGATGCACGTGAGCACGTCGTAGAGCGGGCGGTCCGCCGGGGTGGCAAACCGCACGCCGTTGGTGGCCACGATCGGCAGGTGGAAGGCCGACGCCAGATCCAGGAGCGCATGATTGTCGGATTCCTCGTCGCGATGGAGGTGACGCTGCACCTCGATGCACACGTTGCCGGCGCCGAAGATCCCGACGAGCCGATCGACGAGGCCCCCCACGCCGAACCGGGGCGCATTGATGGCCGCGCGGCCGGCGAGGGCGACGAGCCCGTCCACGCCGCCGTCCAGATCGTCCAGCGTCAGGGCGCCCTCCCCTTTCGGCGCCGCCAGCTTCATCCGGGTGACGAGCCGGCAGAGATTCCGGTAGCCCTCGCGGGAAGCGACGAGGACGGGCAGTGAAAAAAGTCGCGGCTCGTGGCTCCCGGCTCGCGGCTCGCGGCTCGCGGCTCGATCGCGGCCCGATCCGACCGGCGCGAAGCTGGACGCGCGGACCGACAGCTCCGCGCCGACGATGGCCTTGAGGCCCGCGCGCTTCGCGGCCAGGTGGAAGCGCGGGAGACCGTATACGCCGTCGCGATCGAGGAGCGCGAGCGCGGGATATCCCAGCTCCGCCGCGCGGTCGACGAGCGCCTCGGGCAGCGACGCGCCATCGAGAAAGGAAAAGGCGGACGAGGTGTGGAGCTCGATGAACACTGCCTCAATCCACGACGGCGTCCAGATACCAGCGCCCGTCGTCGCGCGTGCGATAGAGGCGGCAGACGGCGCCGTCGCTGAACGCCACGTCCCATTCGTCCCGGTCCCAGCGCGTCGCGGCGCCATCCCACCAGCCGCCCGACGAGCGCCAGGGGCCCGACGCCTCGAGGACCGCCCCGCCGGGCATCCCCCGGCGCGCGATCGCGACCTGAACCGGACGCCCTCCCTCGACCGCCACGCGCACCGCCACCGGCGGCCGATAGCGCCGCAGCACAGTCCCGACCGGCTCTGCACCGTCACTGAACCCTTGAACCCTGAACCCCTGAACCCTTGAACCTTGAACCCCTGAACCATGAACCTTGAACCCTGAACCCTGAACCCTGAACCCCTGGAGCCTGAACCCGTCGGCTCGATGCGTATCGATCAATTCCGGCGTGCCGCAGCGATCGGGACCGACCAGCGCGCCGAGCCTCGCCATGAGCGTCGCCACGGCTTCGGTCGACGGCGTGGCGCGCTCGAGCAGCGAATACTGCAGGATGCGGCCCGGTGCCGGATCGATCTCGATCGTGACGACGTCGATGGCGGCCGAGGGGGGATGGGATTCGAGATCGAGCAGCAGGAGCGTGCGCAGCACCCGGGGGTCGCGCAACGCCGCCGGCAGCTGCAGCACCCGCTGGTGCACGGCGCGATCGACGAGCCGGAGCTCGAGTCGAATTGCAGCGGCCGCGCGGTCCGCCTGCCCGAGCGCGACCGACAGCGGCTCGAGGAGCCGTGCGAGCACGAACGACAGCGGCTCGAGGCTGTCGATGGGCCACTCGAGCTCCATCCGCTCGACGAACCGGCGGACAGCGGGGTCCGGCACGAGCGGCCCCGTGTCGGCGCCACGGGCGAGCCGCTGCACCTCGAGCCCCGGTTGCCCCACCCGTGCAGCCAGCTCGTCGGACGGGAGCGCGGCAAATGCGCCGAGGGTTCGAATCCCCCAGCGGTGCAGGACATCGAACAGGTGCTCGCACGACTCCCACGCGGGCCAGCGGCTGCGCGCCACCAGCCCCCGCCCCGGCATCGAACGTCGGAGCCTGCCGCGGTAATACGTAGCGCCGTGTACGTCCGCGAGCCACTGGCGCAGCACCGTCAGGGGAATGTCGGCCAGGGCAGACGCGGGGTCGGACGTGACCACCGACAACCGGAAGGACGCGCGCGCCAGCAACAGGGCCGCCGTCTGTGTCGGGGCGACCGCAACGGCCACCCGCAGGCCTTCGCCAGCAGTGGCCCACCCATCGCGCTCCGGCGTCTCCTCCCGCGCCGGCTCCTGTCGGATGTCCGCGTCACCCGGGTGGAACCGGTCGAAGCACAGCGCCGCATGCTCGCGCGGATGCGCGAAGATTCCCCGATAGCGCGGGCCAGGGATCGGCCCCCCCGGCGCCGCGACACGCGCCGGCGTCTGGAACCGCTCCACCGCCCGGCACAACTCGATGCCGATGGCCCGGGCATCGCCCAGCAGGCGCTCGAGCCCGCCCACCTCCAGGACCACACAACCAGCGCCGTACCGCTGAATCCGCGGTGAAAATTCCTGCGCCACCCCGAACATGTCGTCAGCCTCGTGCGTGGATCGCAGGCAGGCGAACAACTCGCAGTGACCTGACATGAGCCTTGAGCCTTGAGCCTTGAGCCTTGAGCCTTGAGCCTTTGACCCTCACCGCCCACCGATCACACGTGGGGTCATGGCAATGCCATGCAGGAGCCGGGCGCGATCGGAGGCGCCCGCCCAGCGCGCGCCTGATGTGCCGTGCGGCTCGAAGGCTACAGTCACGCCGCCGGGGCTTCGGGCCAGGTGCTCGGCAGCCACGAGCACCGCGACCGTCTGGGTGCCTTCGAGCACGCGGGCCAGCCGCATCCAGGTGGTGAAGGGAAATCCTCGAAGCGCCGGCGAAGCAACGTCGGCGAGATCGAACGCCACGAAGCCGAAGCTCCCCGCCTGCAGCACGAGGCTCATCGCACGCAGGGCGCGCGAGGCGTTTCCGGATTCACGGACCCAGAGCAGCCTGGAGAGGTCGAGCCCGGCATCCGCTGCAGATACAGGATCGAATCGATCGCAGGTGTCGATGAGGGCCACGACCTCCCCGCGCGCAGCCGCGGCGGCCAGGGCGCAGCACATGAGCGAGGTGCGGCCGGCGGAGCGGGGCCCGACCAGCTCCGACAGATGACCACGACGGAACCCGCCTCCGAGTGCCGCGTCGATCGTCGGCACGCCGGTTGACGCGAGATCGGCCGCATCCGGCTGCCGCGCGGGGCCGGTGGTCAGCGTGACGTCGAGCTTCCTCGCGCGCAGAAGTGATTCGATTTCGGCTCGGGCCGGGCGCATGGGGCTCCAATTGCCGGGTGGTGTTTCGCCTTTTATTCGCCCGGCCTTCCGCGAGTATAGTCCGGCCTGGATCAAGGTTCAAGGTTCAGGGTTCAAGG